>USIB01000007.1 GCA_900554615.1 uncultured Mycoplasmatota bacterium
CTTTACTTTTCCTTCAAATACTCCTATTATTCTCCATGTTTCACATGTACTTGATGTTTGATTCGAATAGTCATCACAATTAAAGTATATATAATTATTAGGTTCTGCCCCATAATAGCGAATATTTCCGTCAATGTCTTCCATTAAGTTATTTGTTGTATCATATCTATATTTGATACTATTATTTTCTACTAGTGTATCTGGAGTAAACATATTTGTTATTTTATTTGAAGCACTATTTGCTGGGACTACTGTTCTAGTAAGTGTTTTTTTAGATTTAGTACTTGCCTCTATTTTGATGGAAGCACTAAATGTTTTTCCTTGAAGTTTATCTTGTGATTTAGTTATATCACAAGTAGATAATTCTTCTGAACATGCTTCACTAATCCACATTAAATAAACATAAGTATCTGTATTAGTAGTTAAATCTTGCTGAGTATTAGTAAGTACTAATCTATTATTTTCTATTGTATCGAATGATGGAGAAAAATTTCCTTCGGATAATAATGTTCCATTTTTATATAGTCTCCATTTTACATATTCACTTTTTAATGCTGAAGACATACTTATATCTCTTAATGCTATATCATATATAGTATTATCAGGATTACTACTACTACCTGTTACCATAAACTTAACCTTTAATATTCTTTCATCAATTACATCTACTCCAGTTACTAAAGTATCAGCAATAGGTAACATTTTATTATTACTGGTTACAGTACTTGTATTAGTACTATCATAAGTAATATTAGCATTTATTGTACCAGTAGTAGTATTTAATGCTATTGGATTAAAGGTAGCAATCTTAAGAGCATATGTTATACCAAATATTCCAAGTGCTATTACTAATATCATTGCTATTAAAAACTTTATATTATTCTTTATAAATCTCATTATTATCCTCTCCTATTTACATATATAATTATACTATATATAAAATATTTTAGCAATAATATTTTTCTATCTATTTACAAAAAAATAAAAATATAGTAATATTAATATAGATAAAGATTGAAAGAAGGAATTGTTAAATGAAAAAAATTAAATTATTATTTGTTATACTAGGAGTAATATTATTATCTGGATGTAATATTACTAAAGATAGTATGGAAGATATTGAAATATACACTACTTTATATCCTATTAAATATTTAATTAATAGTTTATATGGTACTAATGGTACTATTAATAGTATCTATCCATCAGGAGTTGATGTTAATGATTTTGAATTATCTGATAAGAAAATAAGAGAATACTCTAAAACTGATTTATTTGTTTTTAATAGTTTAGATAGAGACCGTAATATTGCTGTTAAAATGATTAATGAGAATAAGAACTTAAAAGTTATTGATGTATCTATGGGTATGACTTATGATAATAATATTGAAGAGTTATGGCTTAACCCTTATAATTATTTAATGATGGCAGAGAATACTAAAAATGGTCTACTTGAATATGTTAGTAATCCTTATTTAATATCTAATACTGAAGGTACTGGTATTGAAGATAAGTATGAAGTATTAAAATATGATTTATCCAGATTAGATGCTGATATTAAAGAAAGCATTAGCCTTGCTAAATATAAAACAGTAGTAGTTGATTCTAACTTATTTAAATATTTAGAAAAGTATAATTTAAACGTTATTTCTCTTGAAGAGAATGAAGAATTAAATGAGAATACTATAGATGAAGTTAAGAAGTTAATTAGAAATGGTAATATTAAATATATTTACTCTGCTAATAGTGAAACTAATAATACTTGTAAAAATTTAATTGATACATATAATCTTGAATTAGTAACTATTAATACTATGAATTCTATAGATGGTGGTATTACTAATTCTAATGAGAATTATATTACTATTATGAATAATAATTTAGAATTACTTAATAAAGAATTATATAAGTAAAATATATATGCTTTTATATAATAAGTATAGTTGATACACTATAGAGAGACAATTTATTGGCTCTCTATAGCACTTCAAGACATTGGCTTGGAGTGAAACTAAAAAATATGTTTAATTTTTAAAAAAAAGTACTAGACAAAATAAAAAAAATGTAATATAATTATATTGTGTTTAACGGCGAGATAGCTCAGTTGGCTAGAGCATTTGGTTCATACCCAAAGGGTCGAGGGTTCGAATCCCCCTCTCGCTACCATAGTAAATATTAAAAGAGCAAACTAATGCTCTTTTTTTGTTATTCTATAATTATATTTGTATCAATAGTATTTATTTTATTTAATACATCATTTTCTATATTCTCTATATTATTTGTTATCCTTAATAGTTCTTCTTTATAGTTATTTAGTTTATCTTTAGTAAGTCTTATATTATTATTTGTATTTAATAGTATACTTCTAGTTCCTAAATTATCATATGGTATATTTAAAGAACTTATACTATCTATTATATCTTCTAGTATACTTATATTTTCATTTATATTAGTATATACTCTATTTATACCAGTACTATCATATTTAATCTTAGGCATTACTATCCTCCTTAGTAATAGAAATATTATCATATAAATTATATACATCTTTATAGAAACTAGATATCTTTTTTAGTGTATCTAATAGTATTAAATAGTTATTATTTTCAGTATTTATTTTATTATTTAAATATGTAGCATCTTCTCCTGTATAATATTCTCTTATTTTATATAATTCATTAAATACTTCACTATTATTATCTTCATACTTATTTAGAAGTTCTTCTAGTAAGGTTATATCTTTAATTAGGTTCTTTGTATCAATTTCCATTTATTTCACCTCTATTTACAGATTGTAATAATACTCTATAGTTTTCTTCCGTTCTTGGTAAAATGACATTTCTTATTGTAGTATATTCACCTGTTAGTTCATCTAACATATCTAGTATTTCTGTTTGATTATATGCTGTATTATCTACTGATACTATATTATTTATTGAAGATATTAATCTATTTAAATTATTGTATACCTCTATTAATAATACTAATTTATCACGAAGTAATTGTATTGCTTTTTCATACTCATATATTTTCATATTATAGTCCACTTCTATTCCTCCTTAGTATTATTAGCTAAATTATGATATTTTATATATTCTTCATAATCTAATTCATAGTAATCTTTTATTTTATTTTCTAGATATCTTATATTTTCTTCTTTATCGTCAAGTAACTTATCTAAAAATAAACATATATTTTTATTTTTATCTTTGATTATTTTATTATTTTTACTTATATAATCATTTTCTAATTTATATAGAGTATTTTTTATGTTGCCTACTAGTTTTTCTTCTTCTTCCTTATATAGTTTTAATTTATTTAATGATACTAATAATGCACTTATATCTATTTTCATATTATTATTCATACCTGTCTCCTCTACTATAGTAAGTCTATCATAAATATTTATTATTGTAAAGAAAAAAAGATGTCTTTTGACACCTTTTGTTATGCATCTTTTCCAGAATATGTTTGACTAACATTCTCATCAGATGTAATATAACTTTGAATGAACTCATTGAATTTAGAAGCAAAGTTAGAATCATTACCATCTAGATAAGCATATAATCTTTCCAAAGATTCATTTATTCTATCAATGTATCCTTGCATACTTGTAGTAGCAGTTCCTGCGAATGCTGTATTAACTTTATCTCTTAAAGAAGATGAAGCATTTTTAGATTCTTGATCTAATTCAGCTTTTTTTGTTTTGATTTTGTTCATTGCTACTTTAGCAAGTTCTGGATCCATTCCTAAAAAATTACTATCCATTATTTCACCTCCGTATTATTTTTTATTAAGCATTGCCACTTGATCTTTGCTTTTCTATCCAATTATTGTAAGTTGTTTCAAACTCCATAGCCATAGTATCATAAGTTTCAGTAACAGTTTCTTTTGTACTGTTAATAACTTTTGTTAGAGCATCTCTATATGCATCAGCATCTTCACCTTTCCATGCATCAGCAATAGCACTTTCAACTTCAGGAAAACTATTTAAAATATCTAATAATTTAGTCTTTCTAAGTCTAATTTCTGCTGCTAAATCATTATAACCATTTGCATTGTATCCAATAGTAGCCATCGTTTCACCTCCTTTTGTGAATCTGTAATAGTAACTCTCTACTATCTAATAAAATTATAACATATTTCATTATTAAAGTAAAATAAAAATGTCAATTAATTGACATTTTTATTTCTATCTCTTTTTAACATATCTATGTAACACTCTTTAACATTTTCATCTGATAATATATAGCTTTGAATAAAGTCATTTAATTTTGCTGTAAATGAGCGTTTATTGCCATCTAAATACCCATATAATTCTTCTAATGAATCATTAATTTCTTCTATATATTTAAGCATTTTTTCTCTATCTTTGCTATCTTTAAATACTTTATTTACTTCTTTTTTTAATGATTGACTTGCTTCTTTTGATTCTTTTACTAACTCTTCTTTTTTTTCTTTTATCAAGTCTCTTGCTTTATCAGCAAGATCTGTATTCATACCTTTAAAATCATTTCTCATAATTCCTCCTTATATTGCTTATAATATTATATTTCTCTAATATCTGAAAAATTTGTATTATTAATATTATTGGTACTATTACTATTTTTTAATGTTTCTCTAAGTTGGGATGCTTGATTTTGATAATAGCCAACATCACTAGGAGTTGCATTACCATATATATCTGTGCTTGCTGGTGCTGATCCAGTATCATAACCAATATGAATATCACCATAACCATAATCATAATCTACACCATGTGAATTCCAACTAGTACCATTATTATTTACAATGCTTTCACTTGCTTGAAGATGCATATTACTTGGTAATGTATATTGACCTGATAAAACTAATCTTGCTGCATTTTTTAAATCTTCCTTTTCTGCATCTGATGCTCCACTCGTTACAGTATCAAAGTCACTAGTAGCATAACTACTTAACCCTTGATATACATTGTTTGATAAACTTGTTAATCTGTCCGAGAAAGTATTTCCTACTCCTTTATCATAAGCATTATTTAAAGCTACTGCACCGCTATTTAGAAAGGCAAACCATTCTTCATCACTACCATGTACAAATGATCCCCCAGCTTCTCTGAACATTAAAGCCGCTAGTCTTTCAACATCTGCTTCAGTGAAGTTAGTTAAGGAATTTCTTCCTGTTACAGACTTAAATGGGTCAGATGGCTTTGATGATACATTTTCGGCATTTAATCTATCTAATGTTCCTTTTGTTACTTCAGATGTTAATTTTTTTGAAGTAGTTCCTCCATTATTGTTTGAAGAAATGTTTGTTGTTGTGTTTTGACTATTGTTCTTTTTAGTAATAGTTCCTATTGGATCTTTAAAGAAGTTACCTATTTTTGTAAAAATACTTCCATTTGGCTTCTTAGGAGTAACTCCAGCATCTTTTAAGACATCACTTCCTGTATAGCCTCCTAGGAAACCTCCTCCTGTTGGTTTCTTGACTTGTCCATATGGATGTTCTTTACTATTAATCTTTACTTTATCAGCACTATTAATAGCAGTAGGAGATATACCACTTGTACCTTTCATCATACCATTTGCTATTGTTTGTCTATCTCTATTATTAATAGCACTAGGTGAAAGATCTCTATATGTTCCATCATTAACATAATTATTTTTAGTAGAAGAATTAATATCTTTTCTTACTTGTGCTCCAGAATATCCTCCTAGGAAACCTCCTGATTTTGGAGTATCTATTTTTGAATATGTTTTACCATTAGAAGAACCGTTTGAAATAGTTTTTCCTCTACTAGCAGCGTCTGCTCCTAGATCATAATCTTGTACAAATATTTTAGGAACAAATTGACCATTTACAGTTGTTCCATTTCTTCTAGTGTATTCTAGATAGCTAACATTATTTTTTTGTAAATAGTCTAGTCCTGCTATATTGGTATTTACGTTAGCAGTAGCATTGAACGTTGGAGATGTATTTCTCTTTACTGTAGTGCCACCAGCATTACCTCTTACTTGTGACCCAGTATAGCCTCCTAAAAAATTATTTCTTGTTGTAGTTCCTGTTATGTTGTTACCTTTACTTGATGATGACTTGTATCCACTACTTGCCTGACTATATCCTGTATTTCTATTATCTGCATTTTTTATAGCAGTTGGCGTTGACCCTGAAGATGGTCTATATCCTGAACTAGAACTTGATGAAGATCTTGAACTTGAGTTGGAAAAAGATCCTGATGTTGAGCTACCACCCGAACTAGTACGTGAACTTGATGATGGTTTATATCCACTACTTGCACTACTGTAACCTGTACTTCTGTTATCGGCATTTTTTATAGCAGTTGGCGTTGACCCTGAAGATGGTCTATATCCTGAACTTGAACTTGATGATGACTTTGAACCTGAACTTGAACTTGAACTAGATTTTGAACTTGAACTGGAAAAAGATCCTGATGTTGATTTACCTCCTGAACCTGAACTTGATTTTGAGCCTGAACTAGATTTTGATGATGACTTCGAACTACTACTGCTACTTGGCTTTGATGTGCTCTTCGATGTACCTTTTGACTTGTTACCACTACTACTTGGCTTTTTACTTGTAGTCTTATTTACGTAATATTTATCATTGTCATATATTCCAAAGAAATGGCTTTCTTCACTATTTATTAAATTCATTTTTTATTCCTCCTATAAATTATATTTTTTTCTTCTTATATATTATATCCATTTTTGAATAAATTACTTTCTCTTTCTCTTCTATTGCTATAACCACCACTCATCATGTAATTCTGCACAAATGTATCTATATCTCCCCCAGCTTCTTTGTAAGCGACTGGAAACTTTTCGATATTTCCAAATTGGTAAGCACGAGAAGTTAATGCATCAATTTGATTATCAGTTAAAGTTATATTATTTTCCTGTGCAAGGTTTATAACATAATTTCTTTTATCTGCTACTAAATCACATTTTACTTTATCTACTATATCGACAGGTATATAATCTCCAGCTTTATAATCATTTACATCTATACCATATTTAGCAAAGTATGAAGCACAATTTTTTAAGGTAACTCCTGAACCTGCTGTTGCAACACCATCTAGTGAGTCACTAATAAGATAGTATTTTCCGTCTGCTGATAATGGCGTGTGTCCTTCTTCAAATGTAAGAAAATTGATTAAATTTGTATTTCCTGCCTCATTTTCTTTTCTTGATTCAGTAGTATTTTTATGTTTTTCTTTTAAAATTGCATCAGTAGTAGAGTCCTCTTTTATTTCTTTTGCTATTTTATTCTTTATATTTTCTTCAGCCGTCTTTTTATTTATATCAAGTTGCTCTCTTCTAGCAGAGTTATAATCTTCGCTTACTCCTACTGTCTTTGGTTTTGAATCATCATAATATTTATTATCTATTTCTTCTTGTAATCTATTCTTTATGTTTTCTTCTGCTGTCTTTTTATTTATATCAAGCTGTTCCTTTCTGGCAGAGTTATAATCTTCACTTGCAGATTTACCACTTTTATCATTATCTATAGTATTTGGATTATCGTTAAATGATTTATAACCATTTTTAAATAGTTCCATCTCTGCTTCTCTTCTCTTAGTTAGATTATCTTCATATATGGTACCTTTACCATTCATACTACTTAAATAATTATTATATAATTCTTCAGTATTTCCATATTTTTTATAAGCTTCTACAAATCCATTAATATTACCTACACTATATGAACGTGATACTAAAGCATCAATTTGACTATTTGTAAGATTATTAATACCATTTTTTTCTAAAACATTTAATACACTTTTTCTTTTATCTGATAAAATATCTTTAGTTACTTTGTCCACTATGTCTTTTGAAATGGTATCTCCTTTTTTCAAATTGTTTACATCTATACCATATTTTTTAAAGTAGTTTTCACTATATTTTAACACTATGCTTGGACCAACACTTAATGTATTGGCTGTGCTATCATCTACAAGATAGTAAAGTGTTCCATTTTTATATACAGTAGAGGTATGTTCTGTTACATAGTCAGTAAATGACATTATATTATTAATTTTACTATTGTCATTTTTGCTACTTATTTTTTCTTTGCTAATACTTTTACTAGATAAACCATTTATTCTCTCTTCATCGCGTCTTTTTTGCTCTTGTCTTTCATTAACATTATACTCACTTACCTTTACCTGCTCTCTTCTAGCACCTGAGCTAGATAAATCATTTTGAATATTTTTAGCAGTAGATTTTTTTAGATAATCAATACCACTTATATTGAATTTCAATTGCCTTGTCTCATTAAATTCAAGTTTCCTGTTTGCACTAGATGTTGAACTACCATTAGATTTAGATGATGTAGTATTTCTACTAGAACTTGAAGATGAAGTATTACTTCTGCTAGAACTTGAACTTGAAGATGAAGTATTACTCCTACTAGTACTAGTTGTTGTGCTATTATTTCTGTTTGTGTTATTTTGCCTTGTTTCGTTGACTGTAGCTTTATTAGAAGCACTACTGCTACTGCTGGTAGTAGTTTTTGATTTGGCTCCTCCACCTGCTCCGCCTGCATCTACTCTATAAAATATATTATCCCTTTTTAGTATGTTTATTATGTCCATTTTATTTCCTCCCCTACCTAAAATTTCTATTATTTCTATATGTTCCAACATCAACACAATTTTTGCCCCGCATTTTAGCATCTTCTAGCAAATCATATGTTTCGATATTTTGTAATATAGGTCCGTTTCTAAATGCTCTTTTCCCTCTAGTTGTTTCTTTTGGAATACTAGATGCCTTTTCGTTATTTATGTATTTTATGCCATCTTTTTCTTGTACATTGTTTGAATTGTTTTCTAATATCATATTCTTCTTATTATCTGGTAACATTCTCTATACACAACCTCCTTAACATATTCTTTACTCTTTCCTTATTATTATTACATTTTAAGTTTATCATAAAAGGGGCTAAAAGTAAATATAAAGTGTAAAATCATTTACACTTTATATCTCTACTAATAATATTTTTGTAGCATTTCTTATATCAGTATTGATAATAATATCATTATTATCATATACCCTACCAGTATCTACATTAATCATTGCATAATCTCTATCTAGATTAAACATACCTTCAGTCGAATCGCTAATCATTTTTACTATAAGTCTATTTACTTTCCACATTATTTCATTCACAGGGATGAATAAATCATAACTTTCTCCTAGTGTCGGTACATAAAGATTTATTAATACTTTGTTACTCATCATCATCACCTTCTTGTCTATATTCTTCTAGTTCTATAGTCTTTATTAGATCTGCTCTTCCATCCGTTATAACAAAACCAAAGTTATTTTTATAAGTACTACTCATTTCTTTAGTAATCTTACTTAATTTGAATAGATTTTGATCAGATAATCCTGTTCCTATCCAGATACCATCTGTATCATTTTGAATCATTCTGTACCATGAATCATATTCATACTTCTTAATCTTTTTATAATCATCCGCTATTACAATATTGATATTTTCTAAGTATTTAATTTCGTTTGTAAATATTTCTAACTTTTTCATATCTACTTTTATTTTAAACTTATTGAAATCTTGGAAATATACTATTGTCTTTAGATTCTTTATATTACTATTCTTTAGTCTATTGGCATAGTCTATTAATAAGTAAATTATTCTATTAGCATCATCATTAAAGTAATTTCTTACTACACTTTTCATATCTGTTAAATTATTATTCATATCTACTAATATAAGCTGTGTATTTTTTAATTTACTTAACTCATATAATAATGCTCTTGAGAAATTATTGGTGTTACTAGCAGTTGTACTTAATATTAAAGTTGATAGGTATGATGTAAAGTCATAATTAACTACTTCTAGTGAAGACTTTGATACCCCTATTGGAACATTACTTAGATTCTTAAAGTATTTAGATACACTATCTAAAGTAACTATACTTGGAAGTGTTGGTACTCTTCTAGCTACATAATTATTTATTTCTTTTAATCTATTACCTATATTTGTTAAGTATATATTTTCATCATTATTATCAGTAATAATTGCCGTTTGAAATTCATAAATATTATCTGTTTTAAATAGACCTCTTCCTGGTACTTCTCTAGGTGGATTATTTACTTTACCAAATATACTATTATATCCTGATTCATCATTTAATCTAAGGGCAAGTATAGTACTAAAGTTTTGTTTTATTCTTCTTCTTACTGAGTTATCTCCATTAGCAGTAATTATAAAGAATATTCCATATCTTCTACCATCTCTAGTCAGTGATGCTATTTCTTCATCTATTACAGTATTTACTTCGTAGAAGGCATCATAGTTATTTATTATTACGCCAATTAAAGGAAGCATACTATTACTTTTAGCTATATAATTATTATAATCTCCTCCATAAGGAACAAATAATTTTTTTCTTTCTCTTATGATATCTTTTATCATTTTTACTAAGTTATTTAGTTTTTCATCTTCATTTATATATACCATATCTCCTATATGTGGGAAATTACTAAACTTTCTTAAAGCTTCACTACCATAATCTATAATATAATAGTTAATTTCTTCTGTACTATATCTAGTAGTAGTACTATAGATTATACTATCTAATACCATTTCTCTATCTATTCCATCACTACTATAAATAATAGTATTACCATTATAATTTAAATTAATATCTAATACTCCTTGATTTTGATTGCTAGGATCATCATATTCTCCTATTACAGCAGTTACTACATTTCTTTCGAATTGTATATTATATTTATCTACTATATTATCTATTACTATTATATCTGGAATATTATCAAGCCATAGACTTCCTGATTTTATATTTAGTTTGTTTGAAGTATCTATGATATACTTTAAGATATTAGCTAATTCTTCACCTTGGGCCTTTCCCCTAGTAGTAGTTCCTGATGCTTGAATACTTCTAATTATATATCCAATATCATCTATAATATTTACACTTCGATCTATATTTTTCTTTATCTTATCTGATGGATAGTACTTTGCTCCACACCACGCAGATTGTCCAAGAACAAATAATTCGTTATATCCTACTTGTAAGTAGAATCTACCAACATTCTTTATTTCTGCTGCTTCTGGTCGTTTTAGCATTTCCATACTATCATTTTTTTCTTGTACTTTTAGACATACTCTAAACTTACTATTACTCCAGATTTGATCATTTACTACTCCTGATGGTTTTTGCGTTGCTAGTATTAGATGAACTCCTAAACTACGTCCTATACGGGCTATACTTATTAAATTATCCATAAAGTCTGGTTGTTGACTTTTTAACTCAGCAAACTCATCACATATGATTATTAAGTGTGGTACTGGAGTATTTAGTCTTCCCTCAAGATAGTATTTTTGATATTTATATATATCGATAGTAGATTCTCCTAACGCATCTCTTGCTTCATTAAATATCATCTGTCTTCTTCTTAATTCACTATCTATACTAACTAGTGTTCTAGACATTTCAGCTTTATCTAAGTTAGTTATTACTCCTGCTAGATGTGGTAATTTTATTCCTGATACTTTATTTTCAAAAGCACCTGCTAAGCCACCACCTTTATAATCTATTAAGATAAATGATACGACATCTGGACTATAGTTTATTGCCATTGATAAGACATATGTTATTATGAACTCACTTTTACCTGAACCTGTCATACCTGCTACTAAACCATGTGGTCCATGATATTTTTCATGTAAGTCTAGATATAATGTATCACCATTTTCATCAACTCCTACCTCTGTTCTCAAACTTTTAGTAGGGTCATTATTCTTCCATCTATTTATGATGTTTAATCCTTCTACTTTTCCTACTGATTCCATCTCTAAAAATGTTATAGTATTCGGCATTTCTTTTGCCCCGTGTTCAAACTCTATTGGAATATTGGATAACCTTTTACATACTAAATCCATATTTAAATCATAACTTACTTCATCTACAAAGTTTATACTTCTTTGATTTTCGTAAGCGTTCTCTAATATTCCTGACTTTTTCTCACCAACAGTAATAAAGTTATTACATCTACTTGGTAATCTAGATATTAGGTTTTCTAACATTACAAGACTAAAACCATAGTTATTTTCTATTTCAGTTATATCTTTCATTATGTCTAATCTTCTAATACTTGAATAGTTATCTGTTATTATTAAGTAATATGGTCGACACAATGTATAATCTCTACCAGTCTCATTCATATTTTCATCAAATCTGCGATAGAATAATTCTTGTTCTAGATAGTTCGATACTTCCTTGGCATCATCACTATTAGCACTAAAAAATCTAAATGTCCTACTATTATCAAAATTATGTGGTAAATATTTTACAAATCTCCAAGAGTCTTTATTTTTGTTATTTGTAAATATTACTATCTTTAAGTCTTCATAACTATGAAAAGTTATTAATTGCAATATTATATTTTCTAATAATTTATGTACCTTATAATTATTACCCATAACAGCAGTAAGCATATGATTTAAGAAAGAATATCCTACAGGAACATTTCTTAACATTTCATATTCACGTGCTACATTCATTGCTTCTTTTTTTAGAAATTCATCATCGATACTAAAGTTTTCTTCAGGACAAGAAATACTTACATCTAATGGATAATCCCCTACTCCTATTCTGGCTGTTAAGAAGTCTCTTTGCTCTACTCTCTTACTCCATAATGATATTTTTCTTTTATCTATTATTTCTAGACAATCTCTATTTGGTAGTAGGTTTTCTATTAATATTTCTTTTTGTAACTTTGCTTCTTCTTCTATTTCTTTCTTTTTTCTCTCTAAATATGCTCTATATTTTTTAATACTGTCTTTCCTTCTTTTCTTCTGTTGACGTTTATTCCAAGCTTTTGTTAAAAGAGGCCACATAAATGTCGACGCTAACATACTTCCATACACTAATAGTTGTCCCCATTGTTCTTTATATGTTGTTAATCCTTCATTTACTCTTGTAACTAGATTTATTATTCCAACTGAAGAAGACATTCCCATTGTTACCATTGGTCCTAATGAATATATTAATGGTATTTCTTGTGGTTCTGCTACATTTGGAGGACCATCTATTTTAAATGTTTTTGTTTGAATTATTCTTCTTATACGAGGAGATTTTGCAAAGTATACATTAGGAGTATATAAATCTATTTCTTTTACTTCTACATTTATTAAATCGTCATTAATATTAACAATTAGATCATCTAAATATGCTGTCATTTTATTTACAAACACTTTATTTAGAGGATTATTTATTAATACTACTCCTTCTGATACTATTATTTTTAATCCAAATATTTCTATTACATCTCCATCATTTACTACTATTCTACTTATATTTCTATATATTACATTATTATTTATATATATTGGGATATCTCCTACTTTTTCTAATATTAGTTTAGTATTTTCATTCTTTAATGTAAATACCACACCATTTATATAAGGATTTGTATAATTTACATTACAATCCCTACTATTTCCTACTACTAGGTTAATATTATTTTTATATGTATACTTTAAGAATGTATTATCTACTATACTCTCTACATATATTAAATATTTTATATTATCTCTCTCTAATATATAAAATTTATTTAATTCTAACTTAGTACTATAAGATAACCTATTATTATCATATACTGATACAGCTCTAGTTGCAGATAAATACCACTCATTATTTACTGCTTCTATATTTATTAACTTAAACTCGACATTATCATCTTCATCAAATGTGAATGTACCAAATACTTCATTAGGTAAAAAGAATTCAAATAATTTTTCATTTGCAAATAATTTTATCTTCACTAGTACCAAGCTCCTCTATCATAATAATGATACCATAATTTTTGCATTTTATCAATTATTTTTATTAAAGTTTTTGATTTATTTTTTTATTATTCTAGATGTATTATATTCGGGGGGCATAGACTTATTAACTTATAATTAAGATTGGTAAAAAATATATCTTTAGTATCATTTAAACAATTTAAACTCAATGTACAATCTATAAAGTTTTCTTTAAGTCTTTCATATATCATCATGTTATTCCTATATTCCTCTCCTTCCTAATGCAAGAAAAAGACTATGAAAAATCACTAATATTTCTACTAGTTATTTCATAGTCTTTATTATTTATCAAATCACCTATAAAACCTTTATTTATAAATATTAATGTTTGTTAGGGAGACTACTAAAGTAGGCTCCCTAACACCACGGAAAACATAAACTTGTTTATGATTGAAGTGGCATAAACTAATTTTTCTTAATATCTTCTAACTTAACAGATACAATCTTACTAACACCAGACTCTTCCATCGTAATACCATACAAAATATCAGCATACTCCATCGTCTTCTTCTTATGAGTAATAATAATAAATTGTGTATTATCCCTATACTTATCTAAATATCTACCAAAAGCCTCAACATTAGCATCATCAAGAGCTGCTTCTACCTCATCAAATAAACAGAAAGGTACTGGTCTAATATTTAGTATTGCAAATAATAACGAAATAGCAGTAAAAGTCTTCTCTCCACCTGATAATAAACTAATACTCTGTAGTTTCTTACCAGGAGGTTCAGCCTTAATCTCAATACCAGTCTCTAATATATTATCAGGGTCAGTAAGTGATAACTCAGCCTTGCCACCCTTAAATAACTCTCTATAGACATTCTTAAATTCAACTTTAACTTTCTCAAAAGTCTCTAAGAACTTATCTTTCATAACCGTATCCATCTCTTTAATAATATCATATAAAGTATTCTCAGCATTAACTAAGTCTTCCTTCTGACCATTTAGAAAATCAAATCTCTCTTTAGCCTTATCATACTCTTCAGGAGCATCTAAATTAACATTACCAAGAATACTAATATTATCTTTTAACTTAAGCACTTCCCTTTTAGCAGTATCAATATTCATATCTAACTTATAATTCTCACTAGCAAACTCATAAGTCATATTATAATCATTAGTAAGATTCTCTAATAAACTATCTAACTTAACATCAATCCTATTAGTCATAATATTAAGATTATTAAGTTCTCTCTCTTTCTTACTAGTAAGACTATTACTGTGACTTCTAGTCTCCTCTAACTCATTAATACTATCATTATATTTATTCTCATTCTCTTTAAGCAAAGCAATATTCTTACTCAAATTAGATATCTCTTCCTTAACACTATATAAAGAATTAATCAAATTATCTTCTTCACTCTCATTATTAGATATATTAGTCAAATCCCTAAGTTCTTTCTCTTTTTCTTCTAAAACATTAGTACTACTAGTAATACCACTAGTAATAGCCTCTTTCTTACTAAAATATTCAACTCTCTCTTCTTTATATTTATATAAAGAACTATTTAAAGAATTAATCTCTTTATCAATATTATCAACTTCTCTAAGTAATTCCTTATTCTTACTACTAAGAATATCTTTTTTCTTCTCTTCTTCTTCTATTTCATATTTAATAGATATCGAACTAACACTCTTTACCTGACTACCTCCAGTTAAAGAGCCTCCTACATTAATAACTTGTCCATCTAAAGTAACAATCTTATATCTCTTATTAATTTTACTACTAATAATATTAGCCATCTCAATAGAATCCACTACAATAATATTACCTAAAACATTACTAATAATATTACTATATTTATTATCATAACTAACTAAATCAGCTGCTATACCTATATAACCATCTTCATTACTAATACTATTAATCGTATTATCATCAATATATCTACCAGTAATAACTGATAATGGATAAAAAGTAGCCCTACCCAAATTATTATTCTTTAAGTAATAAATTAACTCTTTAGCAGTATTCGGAGTATCAACGACTAAATAAGAAGATGCTCCTCCAAGAGCAGTATTAATACATACACTATATTTAGAAGGTACTTCAATTAAAGAAGATATAACATTATGAATACCATTAAACTTAGGATTATCTAAGATACTCTTAATTTGTTTAGGTACTGATAAATTATTATTTAGATTATTCTCTAAGTAATCTATTTTATAAGTACTACTATCAATATCTCTATTATTCTTAACAATATTATTATTAATATTATTCTTTCTAACTATTAAATTATCTATCTTACTCTTATATTCATTAATATTATTATTAATATTGCTAATCTTATTATCTAATACCTCAATATCATTATTATAATTAGTAAGTTTATTCTTAATACTAAGAATATCTTCTTTTAAAGTAATAATATTATTACTAATAAGAGATTCCTCTCCCTTATATTTATTTCTCTCTTGTAATAATCTAATATCCGAAGTAATCTTCTCTTCCCTTTTAGATAAATCTATTAATAATACCTGACTCTTATTAATATTATCTCTTACTTCTTTTAACTTATCTTTATACTTAAGTATATCAATATCATAAGTACTACTATCAGTAGATACCTTAGTAATTTCATTCTCTAACTCTTCTATTCTTTTCTTACCTTCTTGATATTCAAAATTTAAGTCTTTAATCTCTTTAGCAATAACTGCTACTTCAATATTAGATAATCTATCTTTATATTCAATATATTTCTTAGCCTTCTTACTAGCTTCTTCTAGCGGTATAATATTACTATTTAATTCATTAATAATATCATTAACCCTATTAAGATTCTGATTAGTCTTATCTAATTTTCTAATTGCTTCTTCTTTTCTTCTCTTATATTTTAGTACTCCTGCTGCTTCTTCAAATATTACTCTTCTATCTTCTGGTTTATTAGATAATATTTCATCTATCTTACCCTGACTTATAATATTAAAACTCTCTTTAGCAGTACCACTATCAGTTAAAAGCTCAGTAATATCTTTTAATCTTACTCTTTCATTATTAATATAGTATTCATTTTCTCCTGTTCTAAAAGCCATTCTCTTTATTGATACTTCATTAAAATCTATTGGAAGACTTCTATCAGTATTATCAAATACTAAAGTAACTGAAGCACTATTAAGAGCTCTTCTACTATCACTACCAGAGAATATTACATCTAATGAATTATCTCCTCTAAGACTCTTCATAGATTGTTCTCCTAGTACCCATCTTACAGCATCTACTATATTAGATTTTCCTGATCCATTAGGTCCTACTATACCATTTATATTTTTACCAAATTCAATCGAAGTTTTATCTGCAAATGACTTAAATCCATATGCTTTTATTTCTTTTAAATACATATACTTCACATCCTACTTCTTTATTTTATCAAATTTTATAATAAAAATCTAGTTAATTTATTATATTTATATATTTATTACCCTTTCAGCCTTATATAAAATAAGTCTTTCAGGGTATGAGTAAGCCTCCTAAAGAGAGTCTTCCTCATAACAATTCACAGTGGAGTATAAGAAAAAGTACTCTATGTGTTAGAGTACAATTTTAACAAAATTACAAATCTTTTTCGAATAAATATTGTACATGTGCAGTTTCAACATCTTTTTCGAAGTTAGTGATATATTTTTCATTTATATCATCAACATAATAAATAATAAATCCATATGTATCACCTTGATAAAAAGTCTTTTCTTTTAAAGAATATTTATTATTCTTTCTAACATCTTCAATAGTAGCAAAATCAAAAACTTGAACCATAAGCATAAAGTTATAATTTAAGCTTTTATATAAATGTGTAGCTCTAAACCTTGAACCAAGTTCAATATGAAATATTCCTTTTTTTATACACCTATATTCAAATTCTCTGACTAGCATTTTAGCAAAGCCTTTTCTTCTCTCCAATAAATCAACTGCCATTATACCTAATGTAATACTTTTCTTTTCAAAATCAATATTTTTTCCAGTAATACCTGCTATTATCTCATTATCATTTTCAATGAACATTAACATATCTTTGTCTATTAAAAACTGTTTCTTCATTTCATTATATCTTTCATACATTGTATAATAATGTTCACCATTTTTTTTAGCATCAGCATAAAATGTCTTCGAAAGAAAATTAAACAACCTTTTTAAATCTTTTTCATTTTCAACTGTATTTATTTTCATTTATCATCACTCCTGAAAAAATTCACTCTCATTATACCCTAATGAAATCCAAGTGTTATTATGAAATCCATCATTTGAATTTGGAGAATCAGATAATAACTTTAGGGTGTTCAAATCTTCAATTAAATCAGTTTCTGGTTTAGTCATTAAATACTCATCTTTATTATATCCTTTTTTTAAAACATCCAATATTTTTAAATATTCTATTGGAAGCTCATAATTTTGAATACTAGAGCAGTCACACAATAATATATAATCATTTTCAACTCTATATTTAACATATTTTTTTAAATATATCATCTTTATCCTCCTTTATACCATAATCATATCTACCATTTTTCTTTTTAGCTATTTCTAATTTTCTTTTAAGTTTATCTAAATCTTTTAAACAAAGATTTTTACCATTTTCTATACAATAAGGAGGTGGCATTAATGGATCATTAAACCACTGTATACTTTGTGGTGGACACCTATCACATTTATCAATTGCAGTACAGCCTTCACAACCAATTTTTTGATATTTTCTAAAACTATCAAATGGTACACCATCCCATATATGTTTTATATCCATTTCCCTAATATTATCCCATTTAATATTCCTATCAAAGGTATTAACCCTAGATAAAGGACATGGGGTTGTAGAGCCATCAGAATAAATCTCACAAAACCATTTAGCAGCAGGACATTCATAATATATTTTTGATGATTCGTTATCCTTCAATATATTTGGCATATCTATAAAATTTACTTCTATATTTTTTTCTAAACAATCATTTTTTAGCTTAAGCCAATAGGAATTTGGAAGTGTAGACTCAGAAATATATAAATAATCGTTTTCCCTTGCTCTACCTGAAATTGATATAGTAGATAGAGACCAATTACTGGGCTTAATTTTTAAAATCATTTTTTTTAGTTCATCGATTTTTCTAATATTTTCCTTATGTAAACATGTTGCTATAGATACTCTTATATTTTCACCAATCAAATCTACAATATTATTTAAGGTTGTATCAAAAATATCTTTACTACTATTACCATTACAATCTTTTCTTAAATATCCATGTGATAGCCAATCAGGTCCATCTAAACTTATCTGTATTCCTAAAACATAATCTTTAGCATCAATAATTGCTTGTTTTATTTTATTATTGAATAATCCATTAGTAGTAAGCATAAAATACATTTCGTTTTTAACTAATGATTCAATTATTTTTTTAAAGTCTTTATGTACTGTTGGTTCACCACCAGAAATATTAACAAAAAAGATTCCATTTGAAGATAAATCTTTTATAACATTTATCCATTCATCTCCGCTTAATTCGTTCTTAGGTATATCACAACCATAACTGCCATAGCAATGTAAACAGCGCATATTACAATTTGCTGTTAAAATTAAATAGCAATTATGTGGAACACTTAATTTTACTTTATTCATATATTACATTTTCCTTTCTTCACCAGTTTTTTTATGTTATTTGAAAATATATTTTTTTTATCATCATAACTTATATTCGAATATGCAAGCCATCCAACATGTGCAGCTTGTGAAAGCAAATTACTATCGCTACCAAAAATAATTCTTGTTGAATCGCCATTTGCAACTAAATATTCTAAAGCTCGATATGTCATATATCTATTACATATGTCGATATATAAATTGGAATATTTACTTTGAAGCCCTAATACTTTATCCATAAATAAATAATTTTGTGTAGCATGTGCCAATAAAATCAATAAATTTGGATATTTTTTCAATACACTTTCTGCCTCTTCAGGCGTTCCATGTAACAAAAAAAACTTCCCACTTTGTTGTACATTATTTAAAAGTTGTTCATATAATTTACCATCATATGGATAGTTATTTTTTGAATGATATAGTTTGACGCCCAAATATTTATCTTCATTTATTTTCTTCAAAGCCGTCTCCATATCTTCAGAATAATATGGGTTGCAAGTAACATATCCATAAATTGGAAAATCATATTTTTTTATAGCATTATCAACTGCTTTATTTCCAACAATCCCATCATAAACCAAACCATCCAATGGTGATGTTATAATTTTACTAACTCCTATTTTTCTTGATGATTTTAATAATTTATCAATAGATTTATTTCCTCCAAACCAATCTATTAATGAAGCATTTTCACTGATAAAATGTGTATGTGAATCAATAATATCTAGCCCAAGTGTATTTTTTAAATTTAATCCATTATCAACTGCCGATGAAATTGGATCGAAAAGTAATGAATATTTTCTTTTTTGAACATTTGATATATTAAAAAGCTTAATAGCATTTTTATGTGATATATCATCTTTTTCTTCTTCAGATATATTAGAATATTCTAACATTGCCTTCAAAGATCCGATATCATAATAAGGATAACCAGAACCAAACAATAGTCGTTTTGAAGAAAAAGCATCACACACATCTTCTATCATATTTTGATAAATAAATCCATTCATGCATATATAGAGATTTTTGTTAGTCTTCATATATTCGAAAATATATTTTTTAAATGCCCAATTTACATTTAATATAATAATTTTTAATTTTCTATATTCTTTAATCATTTTAAAAAAGGTATTTTTATCATCAATTTGATCCCACTCGACCATTATTGGCAAATTACTTTTCTCAGAAAAACTAAAAATTGATTTAAATAAACTAGGATTAAACACAAAGAGCCTTGATAAGTCTAAATATATTCCTTTTATACTTGAACTTAATAGTTTTCCGAAATATTCATGAATATTTTCTACATCATAATCAATTCCTGGATATAATGTACATATAGGTTCTATATAGTCATTGTCTTTACAGACATTGATTATTTCTTTATTACCAACTAAAACAGAGTATGTTTTTGCCATTGCTGATACCGCCAAACATAAATCTATTCCTATTCTTTTATGATTTATGACACAATCATTAACATTGTATGGGATAATAGGATTTATAATATTTGATCTTTTGCCAATTTCATTATTAATATCAATATAAATTCTCTTATTCATAACTTTTCTCCCTTTTTGGTTAATGTTTTTTTATTAAATTAAAATATTTGAATAAGCAACATTATTTTATTAACAATGTTGCTTATTAATATTAATATTGATTTTGACAGCAAACTGCCATTGCAACTGGAGCTAATACTTTAGTAGACTTTTTTGCATTTTTCTTATTAGCAGACATTGCAATTCCAACTGTACCTGTACTCATAACTTCCTCCTCTCACATAGTATTTATATTCAAAATTCTAGCATATTAATGACCAGAATCTGAATCTATTTTTAATATATATTTTTTAATACGTTTATCAATATCATATTTATAAATTTCACATTCAGGAATGTTGTTTTTAATGCCAATATAAGGACATCCACCTGTACATATTGGAAGAATATTACATTCTAAACAAGTTGGATAGTTAAATGGATTCCATTCATAATAAGACTTATTATATATTTGAGTCAATTCACAATCAAATGGATAATCATCAATCGTCGAAATTCTCTTTTCATATCTGCCTATATCATTTTCACATTTGAAAATATTTAAATCGGGATCTATCACAAAAGTACCAACTTTACAAGCACGACAATATATCGGTAATTGTCTTGGTAAAGTAAAATTAAACATACCATCCTTTTCTAAATTCGATTCAAAAATATCTAAAATTTGAGAATACTCTTCTTTATTAAAGTAAATATTTTCATTTAAACACGATGTTGTATATTGTCTTACTAATCCTAAATAAATAGGCAATTGCAACTGATTACTAACAAATTTTCTTAATTCTTCTATTTTATTAAAATTTGTTTTATCAATATTCATTCTAACCACTGTATTTATATTTTTCTTCTTTAATTTTTGCAAATTAGCAACAATTACATCATAGGTTGAGCCACCATCTAAAAGAAATCTCCTTTTATTATGGATTTGTGCCAAACCATCAAGAGTAATGTACAATTGGTTTATTTTTAACAAAGGCAACTCTTCAATAATATTATCAGTTAACAAATAACCATTTGTAGTCATATACGAATTATAATCAACTTGATATTTTTTACAAATTTCAATTATTTTATAACTCATTTTCCTTATAATAGAATATGCCATTAATGGTTCTCCACCAAACCAAATTAAATTAAATTTGGAATATCCAAGTTGCAATTGCTTTTCAATAAAATTAATGATTTTTCCTTGAGAAATTTCATCAATAATTTTTCCGTTCTTATTTTCATAGCAATAAGAACAACAAAAGTTGCATCTCAATGTTGGTGCTATTGTTATGGTAAGTAAATCCTTTTTTTTCTGATTTTCATAATATCTATCTTTCAATATTTTTATTTCATCAACATCATCAGTTAAAACCATGCCACAATTTTTCAACCTCAAAAATAAACTATCATTTATAGATTTGTTATACAAAATTTGAAAGTACTCTTCTCTTGATAGTTCAATGTATGAAGAAGTAAAAATATTTAATATATAAAATTTGCCATTTATCTCTTTTAAAAAATTATATTTTGAATATTTCATATTTATTCTCCAATTCACAGCCTTTTAATTTATTTATTACCTTTTTTTAATATTTTCTTTTTTTCATCTTTTTTGTCAATATCTTTATCCTTAATAAATGTCTTTTTCCTAGCAAAAACAGTTACTTCTTGTCTGTTGTGAAATAAGGTTTTTATGGATAAAATATCATAACATTGATTTAATATTAAAACAGCTTTCTTTATATCTTCTTCTACTTTATCTGGTAACTTTAGTGTAATTATCACTACACCATTCTCTTGAAGAGAAGTAGATAATTTATTCATTATTTCTGCTGTAACCGAAGGTTCAACATTCATGTCATTTACAATTATTTCAAAAAAATCAGTAAAGTTCAAATCCTCTATACGACATTTGTAATGTCTAACATTGACGTTTTCTTCAAGTTCTGGCTTCAAATTACCTGGATCAACAGCATACACAACAAACCCATTATCTACTAAGACCTTAGTCCATCCTCCTGGTGCTGCTCCTATGTCTAAAGCATATCCTTTATTATTTAATTTGATATCAAACTTTATCAATGCTTCTTTTAATTTATTTTCAGCTCTAGACACTTGTCTACCATTTTTCGAACATATTCTATATTCATCACAATGAAAATTAAAGTTTTGAATACTAGTGGAAAAGCCAACATAATATCTTCCTTTATTTATTAATATAGAAATTATTTTTATATTTTCATTTATTAACATGTTATCAGAAAAAACAGGAATAAGTCCCATCTTTTCATATGTTTCGCCAATAAATACTTCCATATCTTTTGAAGAATAACTTAAACCAGAATATCCACCTTTTATAATTCTACATTGAACAGAAAATCGCTTGTCTTCATCAAATAGTGCAATTTCAGAAACATCATTCAATATTTTATATTTATCTTCATCATATTTTTCATCTATAAATCCACATTTCATTATAGGCATTAAATGTTTAACAAAAATAGGTTTTCTCTCTATTAACTTACTAGCAAAATCATCAAATGATAAATCAGAATTAAAAATCAAAACACTATCAGATAATACATCTAATATTTTTACATTTTTATCTACACTTACAATTTCTCTTATCATATTTTTCCTAAAACATGGTGTATATGTTACCACGATTTTACTCATACTATTACCTCCACCCACGCATTTTAAATTAATTCTATAACTTTTTAGAATGTTTGTCAACCCCTTTTTTGACAATTTTTACCAAAACTAATGAAAACAAAAAACTAATTAAGTAAAACTTCACAAACATTCTAAAAAATCAAACCAAAACCCCTACAACTAATATACTACTACTAAAATGATGTATTGACAAATATTAATTTTTTATATGCCATATAAATTATATTTATACATAAAAAGATATAGTAAATTATTCACTATATCTTTCTAACTTCTTAATCATTTTCTTCTTCAAATCATCATCACTACGTATTAAATTCCTTACAATATCTCCATATTTATCTTGTTCTTTTTTATCAAGATCTAATAGTTCAATAAATTTATATGCTTCATCCTTATCAGATTCTTGATATTCTATTTCTATATAACTACCAATAGTATCAAACTCATCAATAAATATTAAAAGATTATTGTATTTTCTTACTTCTCTATATCTATCTAATACTAAATATGGTTCCATATTAAGTAATTTAAAGAAATCTAATCCATCTCTTATTGAATTAATAGGTAATGATTTTTCTAAACACTCATCTTTATTTTGATAATTTTTAATTTCTATTTTATAACTATTACCATTACATCTAATTCTTCCAATATATCCAAGTTTACTTAAAGAATCAAATTCATACTTACCACAAGTTATATCAATTAATCTAGTTCTTTCTTTATAACTATCAGTAACATTCTTAATTTTCTCAATATCATTATCATTTATTTTTAACCTAATCTCTTTTTCTATACTACTCATTATTTATTCTCCTTATCATAAATACAATCATTTCCTAATCTATCAAAATATTCTTCTACCTTTTCTTTTAAATGAATATAATCATTATTTTCTAATTCATTATATATAGATACTACATTATCATTAAATCTACATAAATGTAAATTACCATCCATAGATAGATATATATCATTATTATCGCGACATAAGATTTTTTTATCAGAATGACAACTTACTTCACTACAAGTACATTTAATTAATGATATTGTATTTTCATTATCATCATAAATAGTCTTCCTAAACTCACTACTCTTAAACTTATAATTCATCTTCTCAAGTAGTGGTACTAAAGTTTCAATAGGAACAAAGTTTTCTTTATCTGTATTAGGAAACAATTCAATTATCTTTAGATCAGCCTTAATACTCTTAGCAAACTTAATTAAATCCTCTAGTTCACCAGGATTATCAACTAAACTCTTAGTCAAAGTAGTATTAATTTCTACTCTTAGTAGTGGATAATTACTCTTTAATTTTTTAATATTATCAGTAGCAGTCTTATAAGATCCTTTAACCGTAGTAATCTTTTCATAATCCTTTTCATCCAAAGAATGTATTGAAATATTAATCTTATCTATTAAATCAAATATATAGTCAGATGGATTAATAGAATATCCATTACTAGTAATAGTAATATTAGCCCCTAACTTCTTAAGACTTTCAACTACATCAAATAAATTATTATTAAGAAATGGCTCACCACCAGTAAAGTGAACATTATTAATATTATAAGTATTCTTTAAAAACTTATATAAATCAATAATGTTATTAGTAGTCATTTTATCTTCAATCTTATTATTAATGCCTTCTCTATGGCAAAAAGAACAATTATATTTACACTTCTGAGTATAAACAATTCTAAGGCATTTCTTTTCCCTAACCTCTTTCTTATGTATCTCTTTCATCATAAAGTCAATGAACTTCCCGCTGGCAGTACCCAGAAAATCAGGAATATAAGCAAGACAAGTTTCTGTCTTAGGAAGTTTAGTCTTAGTCTTTATTTCAAACAAATCATTATTAACAATATCATTGATAACAGAAGACTTTGTAAAATATCCTATTCCTAGTCCTCTCTTAACCAAATCACTCATCATCTCTGTAGTAGACACTTCAATTACAGGATTAAGTTTTAAATTAGGACTTTCACTTCTTATTACATCTTCAAGTATATTTCTAGTAGAAGTTCTCTCTGCTGGTAATAATATTTGATATTTATTTAATTCTCTAAAATTAATAATACTATCGGCTAATTTAATATATTTTTTATTAGCAACAAAACAGTTATCAAAACTCATTAAAGGTACAATTTTCATTCCACTAATATCTTGTCCTAAAGGAGAATTATCTATTATCATATCTATTTCTCTTTTAGTTAACATATCAAGCATATCTTTAGTAGAACGACTTTCTATATAGAACTTAACACCAGGATATATATTTTTGAACTTTTCAATTATCTCACTTACAAGAAAGACTCCAATATGTGTTGGTACACCTATTCTAACTTCTCCATTAGTAAGTGTCTTATCTTCTTTTAATCTTTTTTCAGCAGTATTTAAAGTATTAATAATAGATTCCACATAAAAAAGTAATTGTTTACCTGTCTCTGTAAGTTCTATTCCTTTCTTATCTCTTTTAAATAATGTAACATCTAAATTATCTTCCATCTTCTTTATCGCAATACTGACAGCGGGCTGTGAAATATTAAGTTCTTCACTTGCTTTTGAAAAACTTTTACATTTTGCTACTACATAAAATGTTTTATATGAATTAAAATCAATATTATTTTTAAATATATCCATACTTCTACCTCGTCTTTTTCTCCATTATGATAACATAAAAAGTACTATATTTCAAGTACTTTAATTTTATTATTTATTTCCACGGGAGCCTGTAGTCTTCCGTGGTGTGAGAAAGCCTATAAATAGTCTTTCTCACAATATTTTATTTTTCTTCTAAATATACTTCTATTGATACAAATATTCTTCTCTCGTTATTTCATAGCAGTAACAATCTACTTCTTCAGTTAAAATAGTATACTTAACTTTTTTAATTTTATTAGTTCTATGAAAACCTAACTTTTCCATTATCTTCCAAGATGCTAAATTATCAGTAGCAGCACAAGTTTCTATTTTATCAATTTGTACTTCTTTAAACATATAATCAAGTACTGCCTTAGCAACCTCACTACCATATCCCATACCATGATAATTAAAATCTAAAAACCAACCAACATCTCTTATATTATCACTATTTTCATTATCAAATTCATCATAACTTTTTTGACAACTAGCCTGACCAATACATTTATTTTCTGATTTTAATATTATTGACCATTGAAATACATCTTCATTATTTGCTTTTTCTAACTTTTTATATTGCCATACTTTTTCCTTTTCCCAATCATAATTAAATTTTCCTACAAGATAATGCTCTGCTACTTTATCATAACATAGAATAGTCCAAATAACTTTTAAATCTTCTTCTTTAGTAGGTCTTAAAATTAAATTATCTGTCTCTAATACTCTTGATCCTAAATATTTCATTTTTCTTACCTCTTTTCTTTGTTAACTTTTCAAATACTGCTAGCAGCTTCCTACTTTCTTATTTAAAACTTCATCTTCTATCCATAATATATCTTCGATAGATTTATCAATATTAAATCTTCCATTACCGACAGGATAAAATATCGGATAGCATTTATATTCCTTACCATTAATAATTTTTATAAATTCTTTTTTTCTACATTGTGAAACTGATATTTTTTCTTTAAGAAAAACTGTACTAACCTGATTTCCAAATAGAATTATAACTTTAGGATTTACTATTTCTATCTCTTTTTCTAATAAATTTAAATACTTTTCATATACTGAATTTTGAATAGGTCTTGCATCTATTTGCGTACATTTACCTAAATTAGTAATAAACATTTTATTTCTTTTTACTTCATCATATACTTTTTCAGCAAATTCTTTATCCCACTCATTTGCTTTTTTACTTTTAATTTCATTATATATATCAGCATCAAATAAATTAGTTGCAACAAATAAATCCCAAATATTTTTAGTTCCAATCCATGGTGCTCTAATACCATCCCATGATGGTTCGGAAGCAATATTTTTTGATGTTGGATTCATAAAAACAAAACATATATCTGGATTTGTATCACATCCACCAAAATTAATTGATTTTAATGTTTTATCTCCATAAATTTTCTGCATTTTCTCATATTCATTTTTTAAAACTTCTAAATCCATTTTTGCCTCCTAGTAAAAAGTCTCCTTAAATATACAATTATTATTTCCATTTATTACTTTATTCTATTACACAAATTTTTAAAAATTATAAAACGAATTTTTTTGATTTTTTATTTTATATTTTTTTATAGAACGAATTTTTTCGTTTTTTCGTTTTATAATTTTTTTAAGAACAATTTTTTTTACTTTTTCGTTTTATAAACTATTCAGATAAAAATATCTCTACGTACTCAGAAAATACAAATATTTGATTTCTACTATATCCAGTCGTTTCTTTTATTATATTAGCAGACTTCAACTCATTTATCACACCGTTAACAGTAGATTCTGGCATTTCTAATGCATCAGCTATCTTTTTTCTTGATGAATATGGTTCGTCATAAAAATAATCAATAATTTTTTTAGCATTATCATATTTAACTTTTAAATCTGATATTTGAATATCAACTTTCTTAGTAAGTTCTACAACTTTTTTAAATTTTTCTTTTGCAATTTTAGCTGTTTCTATTATTCCCTCTAAGAAAAATTTTATCCATCCGATAATATCATTTTTAACTCTAACATCATTTAGTTTTTGATAATATAAGTCTCTATTTTTTTCAAAGAAAAAAGATATATATAAACATGGATTATCTAAATAATTTTTACTTTGAAGATATAAAGGAATTAATAATCTACCAATTCTTCCATTTCCATCTAAAAATGGATGTATTGACTCAAACTGATAATGAATCATAGCAATTTTTATTAAATCCGGTGTATCGATTTCTTCATTATTGATAAACAATTCTAAATCTTTTAAACAATCAGATAAATCTTCTACTAATGGTGGTACATATGCTGCAGTTGATGGCATTGTTCCGCCAATCCAATTTTGTGATATTCTAAACTCTCCTGGTGTCTTTTTTTCTCCTCTTACACCATTTAATAATATTTTATGTATCTCTCTAAACAATCTATTGCATACTGGGAATCCTTCATTAATTCTAGCAACACCGTAATTAGTCGCTTTAACATAATTTTGAACTTCTTCCCAATCATCTCTCTTTTCTGGATTTATATCTTGTAAATCAGATAAATCTTCTTCTATAGTTGTCCTAGTTCCTTCTATTCTGCTAGATTTATTTGCTTCAATTTTTACATGCATTTTAATATATAAATCAACATTTGGAAGTAATAATGAATAAGCGTTTAATTCTCCAATTTGTCTATTTGCTTCGGAAAGTAAAGAATCTAATTTTGTATCATCCCAACCCCAATTATAATTAATAGAACTTGGTAAAAATGCTTTATATCCATTTCCTTGTTTATATTCTCCAGCCTTATACTCTTCTAATTTCATATTTTTTTTGCTCCTTCCTAATTCTTTATTATTTATTATTTCTTTTGTGTTACTTTATTTCATTACACCATTCTCTATAAAATAATGTTTTCCTACAAAATCTATATCATTATCTTTTATTCTAATAAATGATTCATTAGGTAATCCCACTATTCTAGCATATTTACTAACTTCTAGTACTTCATCCATATATTCTTTATTATCAATATCAAAGTGAGGATATATATCTAAATCAATAAAACCAAGTCCTTGATAATCTACTAATTCATAATTCTTAAAATCATCTTTATATATTACTCTATCTGTTTGATTCATAGCACCAGCACTAGTACCAATAGTAATACCATTTCTATCCCTTAATATATTAAATAAGTTATATTCTATAATAGATTTCATTTCTAATTCAGGACTACCACCCATTAAATAAACTATATCTGTTTTTTCTATATATTTATAAGCATCTTCTTTAGATACTCTATTATCTATTAAATGTACATCTTTAAAATTAATATCTATATTTTTAAATACATTAACAATTTCTTTAACCTGAGTATCATTTCTTTCATATTCATCAAATAAACTAGCTATAAAAGTAATAGACATATTATTCTTAATATCTTCTTTTATATATTTCTTTTGATTATCATTAAAACCTTTATCTCTATCTATTCTACTAAACATATAATTGATTTTCATGCTTACCTACCTCTAACTTTCTCTTTGTTATCATATATTAGTTTATTAATATTACTTAAAATCTCATCTTTAATTTTATCGTAATAAACAACATGCTCTATTGTTTCCTTCACTTCATTAATTCCTATTTGTTTTTCTTCTTCGGTATCACAATCTATCATCAATGATCTTTTAATATTAAATTCTAACCATTCAAGTCTTCCATTATTAGCATAATAAATTGCTTCCCAATCTACGTTCATATCTAATTTAGTATTTTCAATGTAAGCCTAAAAGAATGCACTAAATTTACTAAAATCTATATTACACTTTTCATATCCAGACCAGCAAAGTGCTAGTTCATATAATTCCAAATATGGATTAGAATAACCTAAACACTCTAAATCAATTAATTTATAATCATCATTTAACCACATTACATTTTTACTATCCATATCGTTATGACATATTGCACTAAATTTTGGTAAATCATTAACTGATATATTACCTTTATTCATACTTTCATTTAATATATTTAATTTATCATATATCATATCATAAATAACTGAACCTTTTTCTTTTGCTAAATCAATATAATATTTAAAATCTATATTTCTAGTTTTTGCCTTTACTTCATCTTTTTTTAAATCAATATTGTGAATATAAGCAAGTAATTTTCCTATCTTCTTACAATGTTCAATAGTGATTTCATCATCTTTTAAAGATTTACCATCAAACCATTCATATACATAAAAATATTGTCCATCTAACTCCTGCATTTTTTTATCATTAAATTTTAATGAATATACTGCATCAATATTGTTATCTTTTAATATTTCTTCTAATTTATCTGCTGTATTAAAATTATTCATTGCAGTCGGTCTTTTCATAATATTAGGATTAAGTAACTTAACAATATATCTTCCTTTATCAGTAAATAACTTAAACATCCTATGCGTTAGTCCCCCTGATACTTGAGATATTGGTTCAATTAAATTACCTAAATTTAATTCATCAATCATCTTATTTAAAAATTCATTAACATTCATATTATCACTCCCAATTCTAAATTATTTTTCCTTTTAACATCATTAAATTCGTTAAATCTTTCTAAATCTATATTCTTACTTTTATTTTCTTCTAAAAAATTTATTACAATATTAAACAATTCAAAATAAACCACCATTTATTCTTTCTAATTTTTTTAATATTCTTGCATATCTTCACTCATAATATTATTTTATCATGATATATCATACAAGTAAATGCTTTATCAATTATTAATCTTAATACATCTTCTCTTTAATTTTACCATTTTCTACTACAAAATAATTATTAATATAATAAGTATTCTTATCTTTTATTACAATACATGAATCATTAGGTAAACCTATTATTCTATGTTTATAAGAACTATTAATTATTTCATTTACTTGCTTTCTATTATTAATATCAAAATGAGGATCAATAGTTATATCAGTAAACCCTAATCCTTCATAGAAGAATGTCTTATCATAATCATCATCTTTAGAATAATACCCTATCTTACCTAAGTTCATACTACCCGCAGATATTCCAAGTAATACTTTATCTTTAAATAATTCTTTATAATCTATTCTTTTTATTATATCTAATTGTATTAAAGGATTACCTCCAAATAAATATATAATATCTACTTTCTTTATTATACTTATCATATCGTTAATAGAAGTCCTTCTATCTATTAAATAGAAATCTTTAATACTATTAAACATATTTCTTATACCTATTTTATCACTAGTACCATCTATTAAAGTATCATTCTTACTATAATCATCACTAGCACATATAATAGCCATACTATTATATCTATCTAATTCTTTATTTATAACTTCCTTTATTCCAGTATTAAACCCCTTTACTTTATCACAACCACTAAATAATATTATCATAACATCACCTACTTTCTCTTAACTTTACACTTATTTAAAACTATTAATGGTATCTTCATCTCATCTTCAGTAAAACCCGCATGAGTAGACTTATGAATATGACCTACATTTTTATATTTAAAACACTTATTACTATAAGCAAGAGCAAAATAATCTCCTAGTGAATCTCTAAAGTATTTATGTTCAGTACCATTACCTAATAATCTACTATTAATAAATTCTTCTTTAGTCATTAATACAAAATAATTGCTAAAGTATTTATTAAATAGATAAACAAATTCTTTCTCTCTACCATCTTTGATTTTAAAACAACATAATCTTCCTTCAAAAAAAGTATCTCCATCAAGTGTATCAAATATATCCTTATAATCTTCTAATATAATAGTATCACAATTAATATGACCATGGTCTGCTACCACAATAAGTAATGTATCATCAGATATAGTATTATATAATTCTTCTACTTTTTTATTAATCAATTCAAAATAATCTCTAGTCTCTTTACTATCAGTACCAGTAATATGCATAGTAGTATCTGGTTCAGGATTATATACATAAATGTAATTTTTATCTTTAACATTTAAACTACTTTTAATTTTACTTATCATATCATCGATATCTTCATATTTGTTCTCATTAAATGGAGCAATTATTTTTGAATAATATTTGCCTTTTTCATTTATTAATTCACAAATATTTTTATACGGAAAATATTTTCTAGCTAATGATACACTATCAGCATCTATATCAGTATCTTTAATTTTATTAGTAAACATTGTTACTATTTTATTTTCTTTTTTAAAATATAAGTCCCAAGCAAGCCAACCATGTTCTACTGGTGTAAGACCAGTAAGCATTGATGTTGTTGAGGCAGTCGTAGTCGCGGGTACTACTGAAGATATTTCTTTTAACATATTTCTATATAGAAAACTATTTTCTCCTAATAATCTTTTTATTAATCTTGATCCCATTCCATCAAATAGTATAACAACTATATTTCTTGGTTTATATTCTTCTAATATTTTATCAATATCATCTAAAGTGTTATGATAGACATCAAGTTCAAAATATCTTCTAATACTAGATGCTAAACTAACAATACTATTATCATATTCTGGTAATATAAACTTATCCATTTTATCCACTTCCTTTCTTTTATTATTCATAGTTATTTAAAACTACTGCTAATTCTAGAGCAAGTAATAATACCTCTTTCTTTTTATCAATATTAGTAGGACCTTCTAGACTTCTTTTGTCCCATACAGTACTATCTAGATTATCTCCGGCATAGTAAAAGGTAAAATATTTCATATTTAATCTTTGACTAACCGAAGCAATTACTGTACCTTCCATTTCTACACAGACTGCTCCATTATCTTTAAAATATTTTATTTTATCATTTGTCTCTCTATAAAAAGCATCAGTCGTCCAAGTATAACCTTCAGTATAATCAAAATTATATTCATTTAATATCTTAATAAAATCTTCTTTATAATCAGGATTAATTTCTATTGTTTCACTAGGTGAAACATAATGATAACTAGTTCCTTCATCTCTAAATCCTTTAGTAGGAATTATAATACTACAATCTTCTATTTTAGAATCAAGTACTCCGCAATTACCAAAAATAATAACTTTTTGAACACCAGCAGAATATAACTCCTCAATATCTCCAGCAATCCATGGTCCACTTACACCAGCCATAAAAAAGACTATTTCTATATCTTTATATTTTATTATATAGATATTTCTTTCCATATTAGCACAAGAAAAATATCCAACTTCAAGTGCACTATACTTTTCTATAACATCATCAAATAAATGTCTAGAAAATACTCCTACTGCAACACTAGGTAACTTAATATTTTTATCTTGTCCTTCTCTATATTTAAATCCATGTGCTTTAATAAAGCCATCTTCTTCACTAAACTTAATCATTTTATCTACTTCCTTTCTTTTATTAATATCATATATAGAAAAACCGAAGGCAACTATTCCATATAAGAATAGTGACTCCGGATTTTATTAATCATAAAATACGTGTAGGTTTTATCCCGAGATAGCTTTATATATCTCCTCACTTGTTATAACTATATAATTTATTTTATGTTTTGTCAATCATTTATTACACTTTTGTAAATTATTTAATAATTTCTTTAGTGTATTATAATATTCTCATATAAGTCCTAACATTTCACAACTAGGATCATTTATTGCTCGCACCACCTAGAAGCGATTAACATTTATATTAAAGTATTCTTCTAAATACTTCTTAAAATATATTTTATCATAGAGACTATATTCATATAGGCTCTATGATACCTAATGAAGACTTAAGATTAACTTAAGGCTTCATAGGCTATTATGAATTTAAAGATTCAGTCTCATAAAGATTTCTATATATCTTACAACTATTTAATAATTCCTTATGTGTGCCCGTTGCAATAACTCTACCATAATCAACAACATGAATAATATCAGCATCCATAATCGTAGATAATCTATGAGCTACTATTACAATAGTATGATCATTAACCAAATTATCAATAGTCTTCTTAATATAATCTTGCGAATTATTATCTAAAGCTGAAGTAGCTTCATCAAATAAAATTACTTCACTACCCTTAGATAAAGTTCTAGCAATAGATAGTCTTTGTTTTTGACCACCAGATAAATTAATACCAGACTCTCCTAATAAAGTATCATACCCTTTAGGTAAAGACATAATATAATCATCTAAGTAAGCCATCTTAGAATATTCTCTTATCTTTTTAAGAGATATATTCTTATTAATTAATTTAAAATTTTCTTTAATAGTTCTATTAAAAACAAAAGGTTCTTGTCTAATTACTGATATATGTTTCCTTAACTCTTCTTCACTTAAATCTTTAATATTAATACCATCTAATAATATCTCCCCACTAGTAGTATCAAATATTCTAGTAATTAAATTAAATAAAGTACTCTTACCCTGACCAGAAGCTCCTACTACAGCAATCTTCTTATTAGGTTCAATCTTTAAACTAAAGTCATTTAATATATTACCCTCATCAGGATAATTAAAAGTAACATCTTTAAATTCAATTATCCCTTTAACATTATCTAACCTCTTATTACCAAATTCTTCATCTTTATATAATCTATTCTCTAATATATCATTTACTCTCGATATAGATACACTAACCTTCTGATATGTTTGTGTTAAGTCATTAATATTCTCTATTAACCAAGTAAATCTATATATATAATATGTCATAGCAATAAAGAAAGTCAAATTAATCATCTTATAATATAATAATACTACACAAGTAGCAAATACTAAACACTCTAGCATAGACTTAAGTATTCTAGTCTTTATATTAAAACTCTTTTGAATATCTATCTCTCTACTAGATTTATGATATAATTCTTTTATAATACTAGTCATATCACTAATTAAATTATTTTTAATACCTAATGTTTTAATTTCTCTTATACCTCTAATTGATTCTGTAGTTAAAGAAGTAAATCTATCTTGCTCTTTTCTTCTCTCTTTATGGATATCTTTAAGTAATGGATTATATTTCTTTAATATTAAGAATAATATTGATACAATAAATATTATCTCTAATCCTATTATCCAAGAATTAATAAATACATAAACTATAACTATTAATGATGCTACTAGCGATGATATCATATTAAGTAATCTAGCAAAAGAAAAACTTAATGTATCAGCATCACTTGTTATTCTATTTATTATTTCGCCTGATGACATCTTTTCGTAGGCGACTGGTGGTAAACATAATGCTTTCTTATATGTATAAAATCCTAATTTTCTAGTTAACTTACTCTCTTCTTTATATAATATTGAACTAGCATAAGAAAATACTATTCCACCCATCGTTATTTCTATTATAAAATATATTCCTAAAAATATTAAAGCATTCTTTATATCTAGTACAGTAATGTATTCTACTACTTTACCATTTAAATATCCATTAAATACTTCTGATAAACCTGCTAAAAATATAATTATACTAGCAAATATAAGTTTACCTAAATCTTCTTTAACTAACTTAAGTAGAGGTTTAAATTCTTTCAAACTCTTCATATTTACACCTCCAAATAAAAGAACTACCTAATTTAAAGTAGTTCCCAAGTTAATATAATTAATTATTTTTACTTATTACAAAGTATGTGAAAAACATAAAAGATTCTCACTTTTCTTCAAAACTACTCTATCACTATTAAAAACATTTAAATCGAAAACTTTAATCTTCATGGTTTTCACTCCTCTCTCTTTAAATTCAAATTAAATATATCATATTATTTTATGTATGTCAACCATTTTTTGTTACATTTATTTTTTTATATGCCACTTCAGCCTGTAGTCTTCCGTGGTATGAGAAAGCCTATTCTAGTCTTCCTCATAATATTTTTTTACTATATTATCATCTTCCAACTTAGTAATAACAAAACATTTCTTATATAAATCATCAAATAAAACACCTAATATCTTATTATCTATATTCTTCTAATCAAGTATAATATAAACAAAAAGCGAGAGCTTTTGGCTCTCTAGGGGGTTTTGGTTATCACACCTACATTTTACTTCGTAGAGTGTGGTCATATCTCTATGACACATTAATCATAATATATTTTTAAATAAATTACAATACTTTTTACATCAGTTTACATATTTTTTACAAAAAGTGTAAACTACTCCAAATTGTCAACCTTTTTAAGTTCTTCGAGCATTGGCTCAAACTCAAGATTAGAAGTAAAAGTAAGAAGCATATTAATAAACTCATCAGCATCGCTTTTAGCCTTAAGAAGCATCTTAAAATCCTTCTTGATATTAGCCATCTTAAAGCCTAAATCACCACTTTGTCTAGTACCAAACAAATCACCCTCACCTCTAGTTTGAAAATCATATTCACTAATTTCAAAACCATCGTTTGTTTTTTCCATAAGTTTAAGTCTCTCTTCTGGATTCTTAGCAATCAAAAGACAATAACTCTGAATATCACTTCTGCCAACTCTACCTCTAAGTTGATGCAAGGTAGATAAACCAAACATATTAGCATTAAAGATAACAATCATCGAAGCATTAGGAACATTAACTCCAACTTCAATAACAGTAGTAGAAATTAAAATATTAATATTATTATTTTCAAAGTCTTTCATTACTTTGTCTTTATCTTTAGAATCAAGTTTACCATGAATAATACCAATCTTAGAAATCTTACCAAAGGCCTTATTCATTTTATCTTGAAGGTCATATACACTTTCCTTCTCATTATCATCTTCAATATCTATCATAGGAGCCACCACATATATTTGATGACCATTATCCAGTTCCTTCTTCATCATTTCTAAAACATCAAGTATATCTTTTTCTTTCTTAAATAAAGTAATAACCTCTTTTCTACCACTAGGTTTACTCTTGATAGAAGATACATCAGTATCACCATAAATAGTTAAAGCATAAGTTCTAGGAATAGGAGTAGCACTCATCGTTAAAACATCAGGACTAATACCCTTACTCTTAAAAGTATCTCTTTGATTTACCCCAAATCTATGTTGTTCATCAGTAATAACTAAACCTAAACTTTTATATTTAACATTCTCTTGGATAAGAGATTGTGTACCAATAACAATAGAAATACTACCATCTTCTAATCCCTTATATATAACCTTCTTATCCTTACTACTAGTACTAGAAGTAAGTAAAGCAACATTAATATCATAATCACTAAATAATCTTTTAGCCTCCTCATAGTGCTGAGTTGCAAGTATCTCAGTTGGAGCCATTAAAGCCGATTGATATCCTGATAAATAATTAGCATACATAGAAATAAATGCTACTATTGTCTTCCCAGAGCCAACATCACCTTGAAGAAGTCTATTCATTCTCTTTTTTAACATTAAATCATTAATAATATCATTAACTGCCTTATCCTGGTCTAAAGTAAGTTCAAAAGAAAGATTCTTAATAAAACTATCTATCTTACTCTTATCTATATTCCTCTCGATAGCAGACTCATCTTCATTAATTTTCTTCTTTAAATAATTAATTTTTAATACGTACATAAATAATTCTTCATATTTAATTCTTTGTCTAGCCTTTTTCAAACTAAGAATATCTTCAGGTATATGTACATTCTTAACAGCAGTCTTTTTATCTACTAAATTATATTTTTCTTCTAAATATCTTGGTATTAAAGATTTAACTTCATAATCTAAAGATAATGCTGAATTAATGAGTTTACTTATTTGTTTTACTGATAATCCCTCTGTAGTATAATATATAGGCTCTATCTTAGCAGAAGGTGGTAATAGTCCAAATCTAATATCACTTGCTATAATAGTATTCTTTAACTTATTATATTTACCTATAATAGTTATCTCTTTACCACTCTTTAATTCTTGATATATATAATTTTTATTATATATAGTAACATTTAATACCATAGTCTTAGTACTAATTCTAAATATCATTTTCTTTAAATTTTTACTTATAAATATAACTGTAGGTTGACCCTCTATTACACCATCTATTATTATTTTATCTCCATCATTTAGATTACTAATATCACTTCTTTTTATAATATCATATCTATATGGATAATAATATACTAAATCATTACCATCATATATTTTTATTTTATTTAGTAATTCTTTTGTTTTGGGGCCTATACCTTCTATATTTTCTAATTCTAACATCTTAAACAACTCCTACCATAATTATAGCAGTATATTTATAAAATGTCTACTAAGTTTACTTATAGTTAATTTAATATACAAGCTAAGCCTAAGTATAGTCTTATCTTGTCATATATAGCCTATAAATAGTCTATATATGAACTATTATAAGATATTATATTTAGGGTGTAAACTTTCTAACTTCAATATATACAGATAA
>USIB01000008.1 GCA_900554615.1 uncultured Mycoplasmatota bacterium
GAGCAGAGGACTGAAAATCCTTGTGTCGCTGGTTCAATTCCCGCTGGAGCCACCAGATGAAAGAAATAAACCCTTAGAAAATAAGGGTTTTTATTATGATTATTTTTATTAGGTACATTTTAGGTACATATTATTGGTAAAACATTATTAATTTTCTATTAATTTTATTATTTCATCTAATTTGGATTTATACATATGTGAATATCAATTTAAAGTCATACTAACATCAGAATGTACTAAATATTTAGCCAATAATATTGGAACTATGTTTTTAGATATCAATAAACTAGCACAATTATATCTGAAATCATGTATTCTAATTCTTTTTACTTTAGATAATTCATAATATTTGTTTTTTTCGTTCAACTTTCCGATTTTTTCGAAAAAAAGAAAACTAATCAAACATAATTGATTAGTTTTATAAATATAAGTCGTCGCCGACAAAATGACTACATAAAAAGCATTGCTGCTCCCGTTGTCAAATATAATATATCATTTTTTTTGTAAAAAGTCAAATATTTTTGGTAATGTTTTTTAATTTTCTTTTTTATTATTATTTAAACTATTAATAAATTGTGTAAACTCTCTGTAGTCAATGGCAGTATACTGTTTTATTATACCTTTATCAATAGTATCCATTATATTTCTAGGACATTTAAATGTTCCTACAATATCGTACTTATTCATAGGGGGTATAATATTTAATTTGCTTATTGTTCTAATTTGATCTATACAAGCATATGAAAAGTTTTCTTTTATTGATTTATAGTAGTTTAATACTTTTTTTATTTCTTTAATTTCATTTACATATATTGGATTGAATTCACAGTTTTCTATATCTATTTCTTTTATTTCTTTTTGAAGTTCATCAACCTTTTTTTGCAATGTATTTAAATAACTGTTACTTATTAATTTGTCTAAATTAATGTAATTTTTATGTTTTTTTGAAGTTAATGGTATTACTATAATGCAATTATTATAAATGGTATCTTTTTTTGATAATGTTATTGCAAAATGTTGTTCTGAAAATTCACTACCGATATTTACACCAAAATCAACTTTAATTATACTTCCTCTTGGATATCTCATATATTTTTTGTCAGGTGCTAGTCCTATTTCATATAACAATCTATTACTTTTAGTATACTCCCAATACTCAAATGAATTATATTTATTTGGTAAATCTAAACTCGATATTTTTAGATTATTTTCAAATGCTTTTACTAATTGTGCTTTCTTTTTATCCTCTTTTTGTAATTCTTTTTGTTTTAATGTTTCTTTATCTTTAATTTCTGTATCCATCATTTTACTCCTCATGTATAATTTTATCATATTTTTAAATGTTTTTTATATTTTTTTATTAAAAAATGAAAAATATAGTATAATTTAACTGGTTAGTAGTTGTTACTACCTATAAAATTATTCTTTGTAGTTGTTATACTTCCATCAAAATGGTATCAGAGGAAAGAAATAAACCCTTAGAAAATAAGGGCTTTTATTTATTTTACTCTCAAAATTACTCCGACTTTAAATATTACTTATAACTATACTATTGTAGTCATTTTATTAATTTAGAGAAAACTAGTCGAATCCGGCTAGTTTTAATATAAAAAGTAGAGTAAATAATTATACTCTACTATAGAATTCAACGATTAATGATTCATTGATTTCAGCGTTTAATTCGCTTCTTTCAGGATATCTAACATAAGTACCAATTCTCTTAGATTCATCATAGTTAATGAAATCAGGTCTTTTAATTTTGTTAGCAAGTGCAATTTCAATTCCTTTATGGTCACTAGAGTTTTCTTTAATAGCAATAACATCACCAGGTTTAACTCTATATGATGGAATATCAACTTTCTTACCATTAACAGTAATATGACCATGATTAACAAGTTGTCTTGCTCCTCTTCTAGTAGTAGCAAAACCAATTCTGTAAACAATGTTATCTAATCTACTTTCTAATAAGATAAGTAGGTTTTCACCATGAACACCTTTCATTTTAGCAGAATCATTAACTAATTTTTTGAATTGTTTTTCAGAAATACCATACATAAATCTAACTTTTTGCTTTTCATTTAATTGAACAGCGTAGTTAGAAGGTTTTCTTTTTCTATCCTTACCATGTTGTCCTGGACCATAAGGTCTTTTTGCAATATCCTTACCATTTTCAAGTATAGAAAATGATACTCTTCTTGCTTTTTTGTTATTTGGGCCTGTATATCTAGCCATCTTCATTCCTCCTTCTCTTAGAGAAGTATACTACTATTTTGCAGGGTGTCTTTATCATACTTTCGCTATGCAGCTTATAGTTACTTATAAATGACACATTACAAAAAAATAGTATCTGCTGCTAAGCAATAATATTATATAATTAAATATATTCTAAGTCAAGAAAAAAATATAATAAAAGTATTGTATTTACCAATATTTAGGAGAATAATACTAAAAAAACAAATATTTTTCAAAAAAAATGTCAAAAAAGTGTAAAGTATAATAAAAATAAAGGATAATGTGCTATAATTATTTTGAAAATGATAGAGGGCGATAAACCATTTTATCATTTACATAAATTACTATGGAGGTGTTGTTGGGGGATATTACATAAAGCTTACAAAAAAATAATAACAAAGAAAGGAAAGATGACAATGAAAAAATTAACAAAAATTAGTAAAATAATTTTAGCAATTACAATGTTATTTTCTCAGTTATCATCAATAGTAACTGTTTTAGCAGATGAAATAATGACTAAATCATTAATAACTTCATTAACAGCAGTTACCGATGATGAATTAGGATATGTAGAAAAATATGAATTAACATATACAAGTGAGAAAAAAGATTATGATGAAGAAAAAGAATACACAGTAGAACTACAGCCAATTTTTACATACTTAGATGAAATACCTGAAATAGGAGATAAAATAACAATAACAAAAACAGGTGCAGAGTTAAATAATGAAAATAAATACGAGTTAAATGAAGTATCTAGTATATATAATGGAGTATTTGACTTAGTAATAACAGTAAAAGATGAAGATACTATAGTATATAAAGATAAAATAACATATACAGTAGATACAGTTAAAAGTGGATTAGTAGGAGCACTAAATAGTGGTGAAGTAGAGCCTATAAATGAGACACTAGGAGAAATATCAACAGGAGAATACAACATTGATGAAGCAAAAGAGTATACCCAAAACTTAGTAATAATTCCAGGAGATCTATCTCCATATAGTATTTATAAGGTTACAAAAGGGGAAGAAGAGTTATATAAAGGTGTAGGAAGCAAGATACCAGAATTAATAATAAATGGTAGTGTTACCAATACAGGAAATCTAACAAGTGGAACCTATAACACTAGTGATACTATTGTAGTAGAAAAATTAGACGATAATGGAGAAGTAGAATATGGAATGGAATATACATATAATGCAACTCTAAACTACTATAATAGTGATGAAGAACTATCACAAATATATGACTTATCATTTGATAATGGATATCTATATGAAGATGCAATTAATTATAATAGTAGTCTAGAAGTATCAAAAATAAGTGATTTATTAGATAAATTAGAAAATACAGATTTAGAGTTAAAAGTATATAATGAAAATAATGAAGAACTAGATTTAACAGATGAAGAAGTATTAAATAGTGAAATAAAAAATAATTACAAATTAGAGTTCACAAAAACAGATATAGGTACTTATACATATTTAGTTGTGATAACAGGAGATAATACAGGAGATAACCATTTTACAAAAGAAGATATAGAGAAAACATTAAAAGATTATCTAGAAGAAAATAAAGTATTATCAATGGATGTAATTGGAAAGTCAGATGAAGAAAAAGGAACATTAAACTTTCATGATATAGTACATTTTAACAATGCTTTAAATAATGGTTCAAATGACTATATAGAAAATACAGATTTATCACTTGTATTTGGAGAAGTACCAAGCGAGATAGTAGTAGGAGATACATTTGACCTACAAGTACTAGTAAATAGTAGCAATGCATTAGATTATATAAATGGTATAAATGCTAAAGTAACTACAGATGGTAGTGTATTAAAATTAACAAATATAAAAATTAATGATAAACTTATGTCTGAAGTAAAGGACAATAATCTAGTAGCAGTAGGAACAAAAATAGGAAGTGATGAAGTACTACTAACACTAACATTTACAGCAATTTCAAAAGGAACAGGAGAAGTATCATTAAGCGGAGAACTTGCTAAAGATACAATTGATAGTGTAGAAGAGTTTACTTCAATAACAAAAGAAATAAATGTTACTAGAAGTCTTAGTTCAAATAACAACCTAAGTTCACTAAAATCAAGTATAGGAACATTTGATATAGCATTTGATAAGGATGTAACAGTATATACATTAACAGTACCATATGATACAGAGAGTGTAATATTATCTGGTGGACTAGAAGACATAAACTCAGTAGTAGATGGATTAATAGAGTACAAATTAACCGAAGATAAAACAGTAGCCAATATTACTGTAACATCAGAGTCTGGAGAGAAAAAAGTATATACAGTATACATAATAAAAGAAGCAAAACCAGTAGTAACTCCAGTAGTATACTATTATTCATCAAATAACTATTTAAAAACCTTAGAAATAGAAGGTTATGAAATAACATTCGATAAAGAAACACTAGAATATAAAATTAAAGTAAAAAGTGATGTAACTTCATTAGATATAAAAGCAATTCCTGAAAGTAACAAATCAAGAGTTGAAATAACTGGAAATGAAAAGTTCAAAAAAGGAAATAACACTGTAACAATAACTGTAACAGCAGAAGATGGAAGTACAAGAGAATATAAAATAACAGTAGATAAAGAAGCAAATAAAAAAGACGCTTTAACAGAAATAGAAGATTCATCAAATACAGCAGAAAAAATAGTAATAATAATTCTAATAATATTAGTAGTACTAGGATTACTATACTTAATCTTCAAAAAAGATGATGAAGAAAAAATAGTATCAGTAGAGCCTAAAAAAGATATAACACCAAAGAAAGAAGCAACCAAAGTACAAGAAAATAATATTAAAAAGAATCAAACTAAAAAGAAAAAGTAAAGAAAGATAAAAAAATCTTTCTTTTTTCATCATAATTTGATATAATAAAATAGAAAATAGGGAGAGTGAGAAGTTCTATGAATAGAAAAGGTCAGGCGTTAGTAGAATTTGTTCTTATTTTACCCATATTTATACTAATACTATTTGCCGTAATAGATTTTGGTATGATATTAAATAAAAAGAATGAACTAGAGAATAATAGTGTAGACATAGTAGATATGTTAAAAAGTGGTATATCAGTAGAAGAAATACAAAAGACTTATCCCAACACAGAATTAAGTATAAAAAAAGAAGAAAAATACACAAACGTAAGAATAAGTGAAAAAGTAAAAATAATAACACCAGGGTTAAATAGAGTATTAGGTAATCCTTATATAGTAAATATAGAAAGGAATATACCTAATGAATAAGTTAAATAATAAGGGACAAGCCTTAGTAATGTTTGTAGTAATAATACCAATCTTTCTACTAATAATAACATTAGTCTATGATATGGCAGGTATAATATATGAAAAAAATAGACTATCTAATGTAGCATACATGACAGTAGATTATGGCTTAGATAACATAGAAGAAGTAAAAGAATCAGAATTAATAGAACTAATAACAAAAAATATAGATAATCCAAATTATATATCAGTATCAATAGATAGTGAACAAATAGAAGTAAAAATAACTAAAGAAATAAAAACAGCAATAGGAAAAGTATTCAATCTTCAACTAGCAGAAGTAAATACTCACTACAAAGGAAAAAAGATAGAAGATAAAAAAGAAATAGAGAGGATAAAGTGATACTATGGCAGGAAAAGTAGTAACCATATCATCAGTAAAAGGTGGAGTAGGAAAAACAACAATGACTCTTAATCTAGCGGGCATATATTGTGAACTAGGTAAAAGAGTATTAATAATAGATTTAGATTTATATTCAGGTGGAGTAGCAGTAAGTCTTAATGTCAAAAATACTAAAGATATCTATACAATGATAGATAGTATGGCAAATAATAGATTCACTGAATTAAAAAAATATATAACAACATATAACAAGAATATAGATGTTTTAGCATGCCCAAAAGACCCAAGAATGGGAGTCAAAGTAGAAAGTAGATACATACCATTAATATTTGATTTAGCAAAAAAAGAATATGATGTCGTATTAGTAGACACTCATCACATATTAGATGAAATAAACCTAACAGCCTTAGACTACTCCTATATGACACTATTTATAATAACAAATGATATAGTAGACCTAAAAAATATGAAGAGTCTAGTAAGCATATTTAAAGATACAGGTAAGAAAAATTATCTAGTACTATTAAACAACTCAAGAGATACAGGAAAAGACTATTTAAGTTTATATGATATAAGAACAATAATAAAAAATAACATAGATTATACCATATCAAAAAATTATTACATCAAAAATATAGATAAATATGTAACAGCAGGAGAAATCCTAACACTAAATAATAATATAAATATTTTTCATTCCAAAGATGTAAATAATATGAAGAAAATGTCTCTTGACTTAATAGATGACAAATATGGTAAGGAGGCAAAATAATGAATAAAAAAACATTAACTGAAGCCTTTGAAATAAAGCCAAAAGTAATGGCCACTAACGAAGAAGTAAAAGATTATGAAGTATTTACCGATAAAGGATTACTAGAAGAAATAAGAATAAAAATAGTTCAAAACCTAATAGAAGAAAATATACCAGAAGACACCATGCCCGAAGATTACATAAATAATGAAATAGATTTAGCCCTATCAGGATACGATTTATCCAATCTAGAAAGAAATCATGTTTTCAATTTAATACAAAATGAAATAACAGGATATGGTCCAATAACCCCTTTACTAGAAGATAATGCAATTACCGAAATAATGGTTAATGCTCCAAATGAAATATATGTAGAAATAGATGGAAAAATAGTAAAAGACGAAACAGTTTCATTTATAAATGATAAACATATCATAAGAACAATTCAAAGAATAGTACAGCCCTTAGGAAGAACAATAGATTCCGCGAATCCAATGGTAGATGCAAGATTAAGAGATGGTTCAAGATTAAATGCCGTAATACCACCGCTAAGTCTAAAAGGACCAGTATTAACAATAAGAAAGTTCAATAAAAAATTAGAAAGCATAGATGACCTCTTAAGAGGAGGAAGTCTAACCGTTGATATGGCAAGATTTCTAGAGGCTGCTGTCGAAGCAAAATTAAATATCATAATTTCAGGAGGAACAGGAACAGGAAAAACAACCCTTTTAAATATCTTATCAGGATTTCTAGGAGAAGATGAAAGAATAATAACAATAGAAGATGCTGCCGAATTAAAGTTACACCAAAAACATGTAATATCACTAGAAACCAGGTTAATAAACTATGAAGGTGAAGGCGAAGTAACAATAAGAGACCTAGTAAGAAACTCCCTAAGAATGAGACCAGATAGAATAATAGTAGGAGAAGTAAGAGGAAAAGAAGCCTTTGATATGATGCAAGCAATGAACACAGGACACGAAGGCTCTCTAACAACACTTCATGCAAATAATCCTATAGATGCTCTAAATAGATTAGAGACCATGATACTAATGAATGAAATGGAAATACCAGTATCCGCTGTAAGAGGATATATAGAAAATGCTATCGATATCATCATTCAAATAGATAGATTATCCGATGGAAAAAGAAAAATAACAGGAATAAGTGAGTTAGAAGGAATAAAAGATGGAGAAATAATCGTAAAAGAAATATTTGCTTATAAACAAAGAGGATTATCCGAAAATAATAGCGTAGTAGGAGAGTTTTCCGTAGCCAAGAAAAAACCATTAGTATACGATAAAATAATAAGAAAAGGAATAACAAAAATAGAAGACATATTCAAATAAAAAGGAGATAGATAATTATGAATATAGAATTAATAATAAAAGTAGTAGTAATTATAATAATATTTATAATTATCATGTTACTAATAAAACAAAAAATAACAGAGAAAAAAGAAAAAAGAATATCCTTCTATAGTCTAGAGCCACTAAAAGATAATAACATACCTTTAAGTGATAAAATAAAAGAAAAATATATGATCTTCTTAGAGAAAAATAGAAAAAACATCAAGAAAATAAATTATCTAAATAAGACTGCTAAAAAATATGACAAATACATCAAATACAAAAATAGAGATAAACTAAAAAACCTAGACTTCATAACCAACAAAATAGTAATATCCATACTATTCCTCCTACTAGTAGTAATCTCAAGTATATTCACAACAGGAATAAGTATAATAATGCTATTAATTAATGGAATATTAGGTTACTACTTACTAGATATATTTCTATATTTCTATTACAAAAAACAAACAAAACAAATAGAAAACGAATTATTAAGAGCAATAATAGTAATGAATAATGCCTTTAAATCAGGAAAAAGTACACTTCAAGCCCTAAAAATAGCATCAGTAGAATTACCAGAACCAATAAGTGATGAGTTCAAAAAAATGTATCTAGATATGAAATATGGTTTATCCGTAGATAAAGTATTCGAAAGATTTGCCAAAAGAGTAAACTTAGAAGAAGCAACATATCTATCATCATCACTAACAATACTAAATAAAACAGGAGGCAACATAGTAGAAGTCTTCTCATCAATAGAAAAAACACTATTTGATAAAAAGAAATTAAACGAAGAACTAAAAAACATCTCAGCAAGTCCAAATATGATAATCAAAGTACTATTCATAATACCAATAGTATTTACCCTAATAATCTATATCCTAAATCCAACATACTTTAAGCCACTTTTATCATCAACCTTAGGATATATGATAATAGCCATAATAATAATAATGTTCATAATCTACATATTACTATTAAGAAGAATAATGAAAATAGACACATAAGAGAAAGGAGCATAGTATAATATGAAAAAAGATGCCAAAAAAATATATAGTAAAAAACAAATAGAAAAGATAGAAACCAAAATCAAGTTATTAGGAGTATCTTCAAAGTATGATGCCTTAACATTTCTAAATATCAGATTAATAACATCAATACTAATATTCCTAATAATACTAATAAATTACAAATATGGATATATCTTTTCCATAATTATAGTAATATTATACTATTATCTCTTTGAAAAAATACTCTTAGATAACAAAATAAATAAGAGACGAAAAAAATTAAATGTAGAAGCCATATATTTCTTTGAAGTATTAACACTATCACTACAGACAGGAAGAAACCTAGTAGAGGCTATATCAATAACAACAAATAGTATAGATAGTGAATTATCATTAGAGTTTAAAGAAGCCTTAAGAGAAACAAAATATGGAAAAAGCCTAAACGAAAGTTTAAGTGATATGCAGAGTAAAATACCATCAGATAGCATAAACAACATAATATTAGCCTTAACTCAAGCAAATATATATGGAAGTAGTATAATAGATACAATGTATAATCAAGTAGACTACCTAAGAGAAAGAAGAAAATTAGAAGTAAAAGCAGCCATTTCCAAAGTACCAACCAAAATAAGTATCATATCCGTCTTCTTCTTTATTCCATTAATACTATTAATAATATTAGGACCAGCAATATTAACATACATCGGATATTAAAAAATATCATACTACACTTGACAAGAGTATCAAAAAAAGAGTATTATAAATAAGTAATATGTAAGGAGGAAAAAATATGTCAGGACATAGTAAATGGTCTACAATAAAAAGAAAAAAAGGAGCAATAGATAGCGAAAGAAGTAAAGTATTTCAAAAATTGGCCAAAGAACTTATGGTAGCAGCTAAAAGTGGAGACCCAAATCCCGAGAATAACCCATCACTTAGAATGGTAGTAGAAAAAGCCAAAGCTGAAAATATGCCAAAAGCCAATATTGAATCCGCTATCAACAAAGCAAAAAATCAAGGAGTAGGAGAAAACTACGAACAAATAAGATATGAAGGTTATGGCCCAGGAGGAATAGCTATAATGATAGACTGTCTAACAGATAACAAAAATAGGACAGCAGGATTCGTAAGAAGTACATTAACCAAAAGAGGTGGAAACTTAGGAACAGATGGCTCAGTAAGTTATCTTTTTGAAAGAAAAGGAATAATAGTCCTAGATAAAGTATATGAAGAAGATAAACTAATGGAAGACATTCTAGACTTAAATATTTTAGACTTTATAGTAGATGAAGATAGTTTCATTATCTATACCGAGCCAAATAATTTCATTGAAGTAAAAGATAGTTTAGAAGAAAAAGGATACAACAGTTTTCTAGTAAGTGAAGTAACATTTATTCCAAATAACTATATAAGTCTAGATGAAGAAATGACTGAAAAAGTAAATAATCTAATAGACGCCTTAAATGACCTAGATGATGTACAATCAGTTTACCACAATTTAGAAATGTAAAAAATAATATTGATAATAATCCTAAAATATGGTATTATAATAATAGAAAAATAATAGATAGGAGTGATATAGAAATGAAGTTTCAAAAAATGATATTCGTTTTAGCCATTACAACATCTATTATTTTTGCGTGCATGCTAGGAGGAACTTATGCCTACTACACATTAAGTAGTGGAACAACCGTAAATGTAACAACAGGAACATTTGATGAGACAGTAGCAGTAGTATTTAATCAAAGTGAATATATAAATCTAAATACCGGAGTACCATTAAGTACAGCAGATATAGATACATATGCAAGCAAATCAGTATTTACATTAGTACCAGATAGTACAAAATTAAGTGGATATGAAATAGCGGTCAATGTATCAATTGCAAATATCACAATAGATGATGCCCTAAAAGTAAGTGATTTTAAGTACGATTTAAAATGTAGTGATGGAACAACGACAAACACATTAAAGACAGGTACAGGAGCAGACTTTACCTCTTCAGAAGTAAAAATAGGAACATTAAGTACCTCAGATAATACATTTAGTGTATCAAAAACATATACCTGTACATTAAGACTATGGTTACAAGAAAGTGGAGCAAATCAAAATAGTCTAATGAATAAAAAGTTTAGTGGTATAGTAAAAGTAGGTTCAATGTATAGAAAGTAGGAGATACTAATGAGAGATAAAACAAAATTAATAGGAACAATATTAGGAGTAGTTCTATTTATTGCCTTAATAGCGGGCTTTACTTATGCCTATTTAATATCAAGAGTAGAGAAAACATTAACGACAGGGTCAGGAAAGTTTAGCATAGACTATCAAATAGTAGAAAATATAACAGCAGAAGGATTAACACCATCAGATAGTAAAGATGAAGGATTACATGGAAAAGTAACAGCAAAATTAAGTGAAGGTAGTGTCAAAGGAAAGTTTAATATTTACATAACACCATCAGTAATAGAAGGATTAAATACAAGTGATGCCTTAAAATATGAAGTATATGTAAATAATAGTACGACTCCATATAAGACAGGAGACTTTAATAACGCAGCAGTAAATAATCCCCTTCAAATAGTAGATTCTTATGAATTAAATAGTAGTACTACATTAACAACATTTGATATATACATATGGCTAGATAATAATAAAGTAACAAATGCAATGTTTGGAAAAACATTTAAAGCCACTATTAGTGCAGATTCAACTTCTATAACAGGAGATTTATAATAATCTTATGAAGCCCAAAGAATGGTCTTCATAAGTATGATAGAGCCTAAGGTCTCTATCATAAAAAATAATATAAAAAGAAAGTAAACAACAGGTTTATTTACTTTCTTTTTTTGTATAATTATGATACAATTATTATGGTGATAATATGAGAGGGCAAAATAGTATTCTAGAAGTAAATAATGAAGAAGATATAAAGAAAATAACCGAGAACATAAAATACATAAACTTAAATCTAAATAGCATAGATAATAAAGTAATAGATTACTTTTTAAATAACGGAATAAATTATAGGTATGCAGAAACTATAGGAAATAAAAAAGGCTTTATTTATGTAGATTATAAAACATTTACAGATGGAATAGTAGAAATAAATACTATACTAGATGAAATGCCAATTAACTTAAATATCTTAGAAAAAGCAAAATATTTGTACATAAAACTAGGTTTACTAGTAGGTTATGATATAAATACAGTAGAAGAAAAAAATGAAATAATATCACTAAATAACATAACACCAATAAATAACATATGGGGAGCTTTATCAAAAAGAAAGGTAACAGAAGAATCACTAAATAAAATATTAGTTTATTTATATTCAAGAGTAGGAATAAAAAGTGAAATAGTAAAGAGTGGAATAAATGGTAATTTAGCAGTAAAAATATACCTAGAAAACACCTATTTAATAGTAAATCTATCCAAAGATTTATCAAATATAAAGGGAAGATTTAGAACAGAATATTTTGATAAATATAATGTAGATAAAGAATTAGATAAAAAAATAAATTATATAAAAGAAGATTATACAGATTACTATCTAGATAAAGCCCTAAATAATTTAGATTATACAAAGGAAGATATATTATATGAAGTATTAAGTATAACTGAAAAAATGATAGATATAAGTAGTATAAACACCTATGAACTATCAGAAATATATCAAAAGATAAATAAAAAATATTTTAATAATTATAATATCAAGATAAACAATTTTTACTTAAATAATAAAGAAGAAAAAGAACACTTTATAGTTATAAGTTATGATGAAAAATACTATAGTTACAACTATATAAAGAAAACATTTATAAGATTAGATTATAACTATATAATAGAAAGTATAAAAAATAAAATAATAAAACTATATCAAGGGGAAGACTTTAATATTAGTAAAGGAAGGAAAGTAGTATGATAGTAGTAATAATAATTCTCTTAGTAATGTTAGCAATGTTATCCATATTAGAAGTATCATTTACAAGTTTAAACATCATCAGAATTAAGAGACTTGCAGATAAAGGAAATAAATCTGCCAAAAAAGTATATAAATTATATGAAAAATACTCAGAAACATTAACAACAATACTAGTAATAAATTGTATATGTAGTGTTTTAGTAAGTTCACTAACAACATATCATTTTTCTAATTTATATGGAGATAAATATATTCCATTAGTAACAATATTGTTAACTATTATAATACTAATATTTACAGAAATAACTCCAAAAATAATAGGTAGAGAATATGCAGAAGACTTTGCATTAAAATTATGTGATATTTTAAAAGTATTGGTAAACATATTAACACCAGTAACAAAAATAATAGGAAAGTTTGAAAAGAAAGTAAAAAATAATCATAGAGTAACTGCTACTAAAGATGAATTAGTAGAAATAGTTAAAACAATAAAAGAAGAGGGAGTAATAGAAGAAAAAGAAAGTATTTTCATACAAAAAGCAGTTTTATTAAAAAAATTAAAAGTAAACAATGTAATGGTACCAAGAGAAGATGTTTCATTTTTATATGATACAGACTCTCCAGAAAAAGTAAAAAATTGTATATTTAGAGATAGACATGATAGAATACCAATAATAAATAGAGAATGTAAAGTAATGGGTATATTATACGAAGTTGATTTATTAGATGAAATATTAAATAATCGTCCAATAAGTATAAAAAGAAATATGAAAGACCCAGTTACAGTATCAAAGACAACAAATCTTTCCTCTTGCCTAGAGCTACTAGAATCAGCCCGTGCTCATATGGCTATAGTAACTGATAGAGAAAATAATTTTCTTGGAATAATAACAATGGAAGATATCATAACAGAACTAATGAAGTCATAGACTTCTTTTTCATTTTATGATATACTTAATCTGTGATGTGTATGATAGTAAAAATAGATAAATTATCTCATGAAATGAGAGGAATAACAAAAATAGATAATAAAATAACTTTTATAGATAATACTCTTCCCGGTGAAGTAGTAAATATAAAAATAACAAAACAAAAAAAGAATATTAATGAAGGAAGAGTAATTAGTATTCTAGAAGAAAGCAAAGATAGAGAAGTTCCAATATGTCCTTATTATAACGAGTGTGGTGGCTGTAATATTTCTCATATAAACTATGAAAAAAGTCTTCTCTATAAAAAAGAAATAGTAAAAGATATAATAAAAAGATATAGTAATATAGAAGTAAATCCTGAAATAATATCAGATAATAATAAATATAATTATCGAAATAAAATAACATTAAGAGTAAAAAATAATAAACTCTCTTTAATAGGAGAATCTCCTATTAACATAGATTATTGTTATCTAGTAAATGAAAATATAAATAAAATAATAAAAATATTAAATACCATAAAATTAAAAGAAGTAGAAGAAGTAATAATAAAAGGCACAACCGAGATAATGGTAATGATAAAAGGAAATATTGAAGAAGAAGAACTAAAAAATAAATTAAAAGGAAATGTATCATCAATAATATTAAATAATAAAAAAATATATGGAAAAGAATATATTACTATAAAAGTAGGAGATTATACATATGCTATTTATCCAGAATCATTTTTTCAAGTAAATACAAATATGATAAGTAAACTATATGATAAAGTCTCAACATATGCAGGAAGTGGAAAATCATTATTAGATTTATATTGTGGTGCTGGAACAATAGGAATATATTTATCAAAAAACTTTAATGAAATAATAGGAATCGAGAAAAATAAAGATGCCATAATAAGTGCAAATAAAAATAAAGAATTAAATAATATAAAAAATATAAAGTTTTATTGTAAAGAAACAAATCAAATAGAAAAAATAGAAGAAGATGTTTTAATTATTGACCCACCAAGAAGTGGTCTAGATAAAATAACAATAGAAAAAATAATGTTATCAAAAGTAAAAAAAATAGTTTATGTATCCTGTAATCCAATAACATTAGCAAGAGATTTAAATATACTAAAAGAAAAATATACATTAAAAGATATAACATTATTTGATATGTTTCCTAATACAAGTCATGTAGAAAGCGTAGTATTATTTGAGTATAGAAATAAATAGTTTGTAGCAACTATTTTTCTTTTATACTTTAAATAAATAAAAATATAGTATATAATAGTGTTACTAAAGAAAAAGGAGAGGTATATATGACACATAAGTTTGAAGCATTACTTTATGCAATAATGTTTACCTTTTGGACAGTTAGATTATATTATAAACTATATGAGAAAACAACAAGAAAATATATATTAAGCATAGGAATATTAATAATATTTTTAATGTTTATAAGAATGTCAAAAGGAATAGTAGAAACATCTTTATTAAAAAGAATGTGTTGGTATCTGTATTATGTATCATTAATATTTATACCAACATTATATTATATATGTTCAAAATCATTATTAAATAAAATGAATAAAAAAGAAAAAATAATAATATATGTAATATCATCAATACTATTACTATTAGTATTAACTAATGATTACCACGAGATAGTATTTAAGTTTAATAATGGATTAGAATTATATGATGATTATAAACATCAAATAGGTTATTACTTAATATCGATTTGGATTTTCTATTTATTTGGAGGTGGAATGATTTCGCTAGCAGTAAATAGATTAAAAATAAAAAAAGATATAAAAGCATTCTTACCATTACTAGTTCTCTTACTAGGAATACTATACACGATATTATATGTAATAGATATAAATGGAATTAGAGAAATAAATATGTCAGTAGTAAATAGTATTTTAATATGTATAGGAATAGAACTAGCCTTCTATTTAAATCTAATACCAAATAATAGAAAGTATATAAATACACTTGAAAACTCTAATTTAAATATAATTGTAGTATCACTAGATGGAAAAACAATATATACAACAAAAATATTTACCAAAATACCAATAAAAATACAAAAAGATATAAAAAATAACAAAGTAAAAGAATATTATAAAGATAAAAATATTATCTATGATATAAAAAAGAACAAAGATAGTTATATAATCCTAAAAAAAGATATGACCGAATTGTATAGATTAAAAGATGAAATATCAAAGAGACAAAAAGAGTTGTTAGAATTACAAAAAAATATAAAATTAGAAGAAAAAACCAAGAAAGAATTATATGAGATAACTTTAAGAAAAGAAGTAGTAAATAAAGTAGAAAGTAAACTGAAAGAAAAAAGACAAGAAGCCAAAAAAATATTACAAAAAGAAGTAGTTAAAGAAGAAGATTTAGAAAAAATAAAAAGAATAATAATATATAGTAAAAAGAAAAGTAGTATAATAATTTCTGAATTAAATAATGAAACATATAACGAAGAAAATATAAAAATATTATTAAATGAATTAATAAAAAGTATGTCTAGTCTAAACATATCAGGTTTAGTAAAAGTAGAAAACAAAATAGTTATTAGTAGTAACACTATGTCAAAAATATATGATGTAATCTATGAACTATTAGAAAACTTACAAAATATAGTAGTAATGATTTATATAACAAGAAAGGAAAAGCAAATATATATAAAATCAGTTATAAGTGCTAAAATGAAATTAAAAGATAAATTAAAAATAGACAGCAATATAAAAATAAAAGAAAATATATACGACAAAGATACAGAAATATTATTTACGATAATAGAAGGTGACACCAAATGAAAATATTAATAGTAGTCTCATCATTAATGACAATATTAGAGTCTTTTAGGGTATCAATATATTTTCTAAGAAAAGATGTATCAATTATAAAGAAAGTATCAGAAATAATAATTCTAATAATAATGATAATATTATGTAATAATAATTTACAATATCAAGGAGGAAAAATAAATATATATCTTTCTATATTTTTATCACTATATGTGTTAATGTCATTTATTTATGAAATAATAGCAAGAAAAGAACATATATCAGTATTATCAGTAAAGAATGGAATAGATGCATCAGATACTGGAATAATGTTTTTAAATAATAATGGAGAAATAATTCTAATAAACAACATAATGACAGATATATTGACTGATTTAAATATCAAAGGTAATTATATAAATAATTTAACAAATAGAACTATCAGAAGGACAGAAGATAGTTATGTAATTAAAAGTTTAAATAAAATATGGAACTTAAAAATATCTAATGAAAAAGAAATAATATTAATAGATATAACAAATATTTATAGATTACAAGAAGAACAAGAATTACAAAATAAAGAAATAGAAGAAAATAATAAAAAGATATTAGAAACAATTCAAAATATCGAAAAAATAGAAAAAACAAAAAATCTATTAAAAATTAAAAATAATTATCATGATAAACTAGGACATAAATTGGCTTTATTTACAAAATATTTAGAGCAAAAAGAAAAAAATACAAAAGATATAGAGTTTCTCCTAGACAGTATTTATGAAGATACTATTACAAATGTTAGTAGTAGTCAAAAACTAGATAACCTAATAAAAATGTATCATATAATAGGAGTAAATATAAATCTAAAAGGAGAGTTACCAAAAAAAGAAAAAGAATCTAATATATTCTTTGAAATAATAAGAGAAGCAGTTACAAATGCTATAATACATGCAGATAGTAAAAATATAAATATAGTTATAACAAGATATTTAGATAAAACAGAAATGATTATTACAAATGATGGTAAAAAGAATAACAATGTAATATATGAAAATGAAGGAATAAGAGGCATGAGAAGAAAATTATCTGAAATAAAAGGAAACCTAGTAATAAAAAATGAGAATATTTTTACATTGAAAATAACAATATAAAAAGAAAATCAGAATTAAGATTTTCTTTTATTTTTCTAAATCAGGAATAATATACCCATTACTAACACAGAACACCATAAGTTTAGAAACACTATCAAAACCAAGTTTATTTAAAATATTAGAAATATAATTTTTAAGGGTACCAGAAGTAATATTTATTTCTTTAGCAATATAATCTCTATCAGCACCTTCACATAAGAGTTTCAATATTTTAATTTCCTTTTGAGATAAAGTTTTAAATCTTTCATTATCATCGTTATAAATATAGTTGTCAGGAAATAAAGTATAACCATTGAGTATTTGACTGACACTAGAAAGAAGAGAATCAGTATCAATATCTTTGTAAATAAGACCATCTAATCCACCATCTTTAGCCATATTCAAAAAAGATATTTCTGGAATACCTGTAATAGCAAGGACCTTAATATCTTTACCATACTTATCTTTAACCTTCTTACCATATATAATGCCATTTACATTATCTTTAGTAACAACATCAGTAAGTATTAAATCAGGTTTATATTTATCACAAAGAGTTAACATATTCTTAGCACTAGTACAAGTATATACAATATCATATTCTTTAGATAAAACATCTCTCATCATACTATTAAGTAGTGGTTGGTCTTCAATAATAATAATTTTTTTTCTATTAGACATATTTTCCTCCAAAATACATAAATATTATAGCACATAATTGAAGAAAATAATAATAAATATTGATATAAATGACTATAGTCACATTTTTAAATATCAAAAGTATGAGTTTTGGCATTTATTAAAAAGATATCATTTACTATATAATTTAAGTAGGAGGAAAAAATATGTCAAAAAAAGAAAAAAATGAAGTAGAGACTTCAAAAGAAAAAGATAAGAAAAAAATTATTCTAATAATAGTAGGTGTTATATTACTAGCAATTATTTTATTCTTATTATGTTTTTTTAACCGAAAGTTTGATATTACTTTTGATTTAAATAATGGCACTAAAGATATAGTGGTAAAAGTTAAATACAATAAAGTAATTAATGAAAAAGATATTAAAACAAAAGAAGAACTAGGAGATTCATTTATTAATTGGTATGAAGTAGTAGATACTAAAAATAATGAAGATATTCTTGCTAAAGAAGCATATGATTTTAAAACCAAGATAAAGAAAAACACAAAGATAAAAGCAGTATATGAAGGTGTACCTGAAACAATAACAATTACATTTGATACAAGAGGAGGAACTAATATTGATAGTATAACAATTAATAAAGGAGCCGAATTAACTTTACCAAGTAATCCTACTTATAATGGTTATAAGTTTGTTAATTGGGAAGATGCAAATGGAAGTTTAATTGGTAATAATACAAAGTTTGAAGAAAGTACAACCATTTATGCTAAATGGGAAAAGGTAGAGGAACAAAAAAAAAGAAACACAAAAAAAAGAAGAACCTAAAAAAGAGGAGCCTAAAAAGGAAGAACCTAAAAAAGAGGAAAAAATAAGTTTATCACTTAGTAAAACTCTTTTACATAGAAATGGAACTAATACTAGTAAGGCTACTGCTAGTACAGAGAATGTAAGTGGTAATGTTGTATACTCAGTAAATAATAATTGTGTGTCAATTAATAGTAGTACAGGAGATATAACTGCCAATAACGGTAGTGAATCATGTAAGAATGGTGGTACAGTAACAGTAACTGCTACTACTCCAGGTGGAAAAACTGCTAGTGCAACTTTAACTTTAGAAAAAGATTTGACATTAACTATAACTGCAGGAAATGACAGTAAAACTATTTCTTCTAATGGTGAGTTTGCAACACCTGAAGCAAGTTTCGAAATAATTCCTAATATTGATATTGTTAGATGGTGGGGTAAATGCTACTATTATGACAAATTGTAAATATACAGGAAGTAGAGCAACTCTTACTAGAGCCTTTAGAGGTAATTTTGAACAAGAAATAAGAGATACTGGTGAAGTTAAGAAAGATGCTGTTTTAATTACTGTAACTACTGAAGCAGGTCAACATCTTGATTTCAAAGTAGTAAAACTGGCTAACTAAGAACACATTAAAATATGACAAATGTCATATTTTTTGCTTTATATCTATGACTCTTGGCATCTATTAAAAAAATAATATTTAATATATAATAAAATATGAGGAGGAGAAAGAAATGAAAAAAAGTATTTTAAAAAAAATATTATTTACTCTAGTAGTAATAATAACAACAGGAATATCTGGAGTAGCAGCAGATACTTTACCAGTATTAGTAGCAGGAACACAACTTACTGATGAAACAAGTACTATGAATTTAGGAAAGGGAATATTAAAATATGACAAAGAAAATAAAGAATTAATTCTAGAAAATGTTACCATTACATCTGATACAGATTATGGCATTAATTTAGTAAGTACAACAGATGAAGTAAAGATTATTTTAAAAGGTGATAATAAGATAGTAGTAACTGGTATTAATTTTGGTATCAGGGCAAGTAAAGATATAATAGTTACTGGAGATGGCAAGTTAACTATTACATCAGAGTTTCCTTCAATTCAAGGAAAAAATATTACTATAGATGGTGCAAAATTAGATTTAACTACATCAGGAGAAAATCTACCTGCTATTGAATGCAATAATGTATTGACTATTAAAAATAATTCTAAGATAAAAGCAAAAGGACATGGTGCGGCTCTATCATCATTTGGTAAAATGGAAATAATGGATAGTGAACTAGAACTAGAGGCTACTAGAGATAGTTCTAATGCAATTTATGTTGAACCTACTAATGATGTTGGAACACTAAATATTGCTAATTCTAGCATTAAGGCTAAAAGTGGTTATGCATGTATTTATAGTGCTGGAGAGATGACATTGTCTAAATCGGAGTTTAATTTAGAAAGTATTGCTGGTGGAATATATTCTGATACTTCAGTTAGTATTGCTAATTCAAAAGTAGATGTTACAGAAGGATACTATGGAATAGGAGCAGGTCAAGGAAATATTACAGTTAATAATAGTACTTTTAAAATAGGTGTAGATGGAGAGGCATTTAGAAAAAAACCTATTATAAGTGGTTTAGATGATAAAGTTATTTATGCAGGTAATGAAAAAGATGGAACAGATGCTGAGATAGTAGAGATTAATGACAATCTTGATCTTTCAAATTACAATTATGTTAAGATTGTTAATAAATATAATATAAAAGTAGTTACTGATGAAAATATTATATTAGATGGTGATAATGAAATAACTGCTATTGAAGGTGAAGACAAAGAAATAGTTATTAAAGCTAAAGATGGTTATAAGATAAAAAATGTTTTAGTAAATAATAATGAGGTTGAATTAAATAATAATAAAATATCTTTAACAAATATAAATGAAGATATAGTAATCAAAATAACTTCGGAAAAAATGTCTAAAACATCAACAGAAATTGAAAATCCAAAAACAGGCGATAATATCGTAATTTATATAATAATTAGTTTACTTTCAGTAGTTGCATTAATTACTACAAAAACATTTATTTTTAATAAAGATTAATAAATCAAAAAAGTTTTAATAATAAAAGAGTAAAACAATAAAAAAGTTTTATTCTTTTTACTATTATTTTCTATTAATATATAGTATAATGAATATGTAAAGAGAGGAAATAAAATGAAAAAGAACTATAAAAAATATATAAAGTATATAATATTAACATTGTGTCTAGTAATATTTAGTATTTTCACATATAAAGTAGTAAAAGACAAACCACTATATATAGATGATACAGTATATAACTATATAAGTAACAATATAATAAATGAAAATAGAACAAAGGTAGTAAAATTAATAACAAATATAACATCCCCTCTTGGAGTAATTTTATCAGCAGTAATCCTAATAATAATAATAATAAAGAATAAAAAAATAAAAATATCACTAGCCATAGATTTACTAGGAGTAACTATAATAAATAATTTATTAAAAGTAATAATAGCAAGAGATAGACCAAATATAAATAGATTAGTTACCGAAACAGGATATAGTTTCCCATCAGGACACTCAATAACAAGTATGGTATTCTATGGATATTTAATATACCTAATTTATAAATACATAGACACTAAAAAAATAAAAATACCATTAATAATAATACTATCACTATTAATAGTAACAATAGGATTTACTAGAATATATCTAGGAGTACATTATACAAGTGATGTAATAGGTGGCTTTCTACTAGGAGTAGCATATCTAATAATATTTATAGGAGTATCAAATAAATATATAGAGAAGAAGTAAAGAGATAAAAAGTCTCTTTATTTTTAACAAAAAAACAATTGACATCAAAGAAGCATTATACTATAATAAATATTACAAAAGAATTGATAAAGAAAGGAAGATTAAATGAATCTAAAAACATTACCAGAAGAAGAAAAGCCAAGAGAAAGATTAATAAAATATGGAAAAGAAAACATATCTACCAATGAATTAATAGAAATAATACTAAAATCAGGTACGAGAAACAAAGGAATTAAAGAAATATCTCATAATATATTATCTTCGGTTAATAATATAAATGAATTAAAAACAGCAGAAATAAGTACTCTTGAGAAAATCGAAGGAATGAGTAAAATAAAAGCCATAGAGTTAATCGCGGCAATTGAACTAGGAAGAAGAGTATATGAAGATAATAAGTATCAAAATCTAGTAAAACTAACAAGCCCAGCGACCATAATAGATTACTTTCATACCGAATACAAAGATAAGAAGCAAGAAATATTTACCGTCTTATACCTAGACAATCAAAAAAACTATTTAGACAAAAAAGAACTATTTAAAGGAACCGTAAACTACTCATTAGTCCATCCAAGAGAAATATTTAAAGAAGCATATCTATTATCAGCAAGTTACATAGTATGTATTCATAACCACCCGTCAGGAGACGCAACCCCTAGTAAAAATGATATAGAATTAACAAGAAAAATAAAAGAGTTAGGTATCCTTCATGGAATTACCTTAATGGACCATATCGTAATAGGAGATAACAACTACTATAGTTTTTACGAAGATAACAATCTATAAGAAATGCTTCTATAAAGTAGATATGGTTGATATATTAGTTAAAGACTACCAAAGACTTTAACTAACACTCTAAGACCTAGGCTTAGAGTGCATAATAAAAAATAAAATAATAATAAATAAACCTTTAATTTTATAAAAAAATATTATATAATAAAAAGGTAGGAGAGTGATATAATGCTTGGTAGAAATAAAAAAAACATACCCAAAAGAGTAGTATTAATAATAGTAGTAGTATTAATAATTCTCTTATTAGTAATATTTCGTACAACATTAAAAGAAGATAGAAAACTAAATAAAGTAGAATCATTACTAAAAGATGGTTTTACCTATACCGAAAAAATAATAATAACTCCCTTTAATTTTATAAAAGAAAAAATAACAAGTTATAACAAATTAAAAGATGTAGAAAAAGATAACGATATCTTAGAAACATCAATAGATAGAATAGATTCAATAGAAGCCGAAAACATAGAACTTCGTAGACAACTAGATGCCTTAAAAGAAGAACTAGATATAGACTATGCACTAGCGGACTATGAATATCTAAATGCCACTGTAATAAGTAGAAATATAGGCTATTGGCATAATAAAATAACCATAGATAAAGGAACATATAACGGAGTAGAAAAAGATATGGTAGTAATAAACTCCAAAGGACTAATTGGAAAAGTAATAAAATCATCAACATTCACTTCCGACATAAGACTAATAACAACCAGTGATACCAATAATAAAATATCAGTCCACATAAGTAATGGAAGTAACAACCTATATGGACTAATAAATAGTTATGACTATAATAATAATGTCTTAGAATTAGAAGGAATAAGTAATACCAAAGATGTAAACATAGGGGACCTAGTCTATACATCAGGACTAGGAGGAATATTTCCCTCAGGAATACTAATTGGAAAAGTAACAGAAATAACAACAGACTCCTACGACCTAGCCAAAATAATAAAAGTATCCCCATCCGTAGACTTTACAGATATAAATTATGTTAGTATTTTAAAGAGAAAGAGTGACAACAAATGATAGTAAGCATAATCTATATAATAATATCATTCATCTTAGAAAACATAATGTCAAATATATTCATAACAACACTAAATAATGTAAGTCCATTTACAACAATCTATACCATCATAGCATTAGTAGTAATATACCCATATTTTGCAAGTGATAAAAAATACTTTCTCTTAGTAATAATATTTGGCTTCCTATTTGATACAATATATACATCAACAATATTATTAAACCTAACCATATTCCTAGTAATATCATTACTAATAAAAACCCTAAATAACATCATATCAGACAACATAATAATGACCAATATAATAAGCCTAATAAGCGTAGCCACTTATCATATACTAACATTCATAATACTAAATATAGTAACATCAAAATCATATAGCATAATACTACTAGGAAAAATACTAACTCATAGCATAATAATGACAATAATATATACAAGTATTAGTTATATAATAATAAAATATCTTTATAGTAGATTATCCATAAAACAAATAAAATAAAATATTATAAAAAGAAATTAGGCTCATTAGAGTTATAATTAGAACTAAGATTACTATTATCCGTACTATAAGTACCATTACCTAAATCAGTAGTGGTACTTTTAACATCACCATCAGTACCGCCACCAGTAGTATCAGTTTCATCCTTAAAAACAGAAGCAACCTTAATAATAGACTTCATATTTCTAAGCATCGGTCCTGCCTCTTTAACAATTGGAATAGCCTCTTTAACAACCCCAATAGTCTTAGAAGTATTATTAAGTAGAGAAGTCCAATTAATACCACGCCCGATAGCACTTCCTCTTCCACCAAGACCTAAAAGAGAACGAAGCCCTCCGCCTAGAGAACCACCATTCATAGTCCCCCCTCTAAGAGTGGCACCATTCATCGCACCAATACCATTCATAGCCCCTCTCATCATACCAATATTACCGTAACTAGCAGGTCCCCCAAATGCACCAGGAGCCCCAAAACCAGACATCATAAAAGGTGCTCCCATATAATTACCATACATACCAAAATACCCCTTTCAAAATAATATATGAAAAAAACAAAAAAAAGTTAAAAAAATCATAAAAGTATGATATAATAAAAACAGAATATGAGGGTGATATAAAATGAATCAGAATCAAAATAATAAAACGGTAAATATGGAGCCAAATCAAAGTCCAAATGGTACAACATTCGTATCAAATCAAACAGTATCAGGAAGCACTGTTGTAACCAAAGAAAAAATCCGTTATAAATATATAGCCTACGACAAAGCAGGAAAACAAGTAAAAGGATATTTTGATGCCTTCCGAAAAGTAGATGTAGAATCCTTTTTAACATCACAAGGACTAAAGATAGCAGAAATAACACCAACAAAAATAAGCAAACTAGGAGGTTTTCTAACATTCTCAAACGAGATGAATTACAAAGACTTAAACTTTCTATTAACCCAGTTATCAACCTATATCAAATCAGGTATCCCGCTAGCGGACTCCATAAAAATACTAGAAAATCAAACCAAGAATAAGAACAAAAAAGCCTTATTCAATAGAATAAGTTATGAATTAAATACAGGAGCAAACTTTAGTGAAGCCCTAGCAAGACAAGGAAATGTATTTCCTAAACTATTAATAAATATGTTAAAAGCATCAGAACTAACAGGAAACCTAACCGAAACCTTAGACGATATGGCTTCCTACTACAAAACAGCAGATTCAAATAGAAAACAAATAATCTCAGCACTAACATATCCAAGTGTCGTATTAGTAGTATCAATGGTCGTATTAACATTCCTATTAATGTATGTTGTACCACAATTCGTTGATATATTTGACCAGTTAGGAGCATCTCTACCAGGAATAACCGTCTTCCTAATCAAATTAAGTGTCTTTGTTCAAAATAACATCATCAAAATCCTACTCGTATTAGTGGCCCTAATCATAATACAAATAGCAATGTATAAAAACATCAAAAAGTTTAGATACATTGTACAATATGTAGTTATGCATATACCAGTAATCAAAGATGTAGTAATCTACAACGAAGTAATAATGTTTACGAAGACATTCTCATCATTAATAAGACACGATGTATTCATAACAGATAGTATAGAAATGTTAGGAAAAGTAACAAATAACGAAATATATAAAGACATCATCAAAGAAGCCGTAACCAATTTAAGCACAGGAGCAGGACTATCAAGAGCCTTTGAAAACAAATGGGCTTTCCCAAGAATAGCCTATGAAATGCTATTAACAGGAGAAAAAACAGGTAGACTAGGACCAATGATGGAAAATGTAGCAAACTACTATGAAGAAGAACAAAGAAACCTAGTACAAAGACTAAAGAGCCTAATAGAGCCAGTAATGATAATCTTACTAGCCGTAATAGTAGGAGTAATCCTAATGGCTATCTTTATACCAATGTTTAGTATATATAATAACATATTGTAGGTGTATTATGGAAGCAAATATTTACGAAATAGCAATCTACATAATAATGTTTATATTTGGAAGTGTAATGGGAAGTTTTCTAAATGTATTAGCGGTTCGTCTATCCAATAACGAATCAATAATATATCCCCGTAGTCATTGCCATAATTGTAATCATAAGTTAAGATGGTATGAACTAATACCCATAATATCATATATAATTCAAGGAGGAAAAAGTAGATGTTGTAAAACAAGAATACCAATAAGTTACCTAATAGTAGAAATAGTAACAGGAGCATTATATATAACAGCATACCATTCCTTTGGATTAACAAAAGAACTAATAATAAGTCTAATATTCATATCATCACTAATCGTAATAATAGTAAGTGATATAGAATATATGATAATACTAGATGAAATAGTAGCATCATCTTGTATAATAATAATAATATTAGAATTAATCTTCTTTGGATTAGAAGTAACTGCCGAAAATATCCTATCAGGAATACTAGCCTTTATAACAATGTATGGAATAAAGTTAGTAGGAGATAAACTATTCAAAAAAGAAAGTATGGGAGGAGGAGACATAAAACTAATGTTTCTCTTCGGAATAGTAATAGGTTATCCCTTATCCATCTGTGATATCTTCTTAGCAACATTTATAGCCTTTCCCGTGGCAATATGTTTACTTCTAAGTAGAAGAGATAATCTAATACCATTTGGTCCATTCCTAGCAATGGCCGCTATCTTAATACATATATCCAAAGTAGATATAACAGGTATAATAAATTATATAATAAAATAATATAAATAGAGATTTTATATTATTTTTTTTAAGGCGTCTTAAGCCCCAAAGGGTCTTTAGCCGTATTTTAAAGCCTAAGGTCTTTAAAATAAAAAGCATTATAAAAGTGTAAACTATCTAGAGATATTTTGCATTTTTAAAGAGTATTTGCTATAATATATATAGAGGAAAGATATGGAAGAGAAAGCAATAGAAATATTAAATAAACTAAAAGAAAATGGCTATACCTCTTTTGTAGTAGGAGGTTATGTAAGAGATAAATTATTAGAAAGAAAAAGTAGTGATATCGATATATGTACAAGTGCTACTCCCAAAGAACTATTAGAGTTATTTGAAGAAGTAAGCATATCCGAAGAAAAATATGGAAGTGTAGTAGTATTATATAAAGGATATAAGTATGATGTAACAACATTCAGAAAAGAAATAAAATATGAGTCCAACAGGAGACCTGTAAAAATAAAATACATAAAAGATATCAAAAAAGACTTACTTCGTAGAGATTTTACCATAAACACATTCTGTATAGATGAAAAAGGAGAAATAATCGATTTACTCGGAGCCTACAAAGATTTAAAAAATAAAACCTTAACAACAGTAGGAAACCCCCGCTACCGAATAAAAGAAGACTCTCTTAGAATACTAAGATGTATTAGATTTGCCACTATTCTAGATTTCAATATAGAATCAAAAACCTATCACTATCTAAGTAAATATAGTTATCTATTAAAAAATCTATCAATGGAAAGAAAAAAAGAAGAATTAGATAAAATATTCCTATCCAAAAATAAAGAAAGAGGAAGAAAACTATTAATCGATTTAAATCTAACAAATGTCTTAGAAATAAATAAACTAAATAACATAGTATTATGTCCTGACCTTCTAGGTATCTGGTGCCAATTAGAAGTAGATGACATATATCCCTTTACCAAAGTAGAAAAAGAACAAATGAAAAAACTAAGAGAACTATTAGAATATGAAGAAATAAATAATTATCTACTATACAAATACGGATTATATCTATGTACAGTCTATGCAGATATCAAAGGACTATCCAAAAGAAAACTAAATAAAATGCAATCAAATCTTCCTATATTAACAAGAAGCAATATCGAAATAAAAGGAAATGATGTCGCAGAAATCCTAAATAAAGAGCCGGGAAAATACATAAAAGATATAATTGAAGATATCGAAAAAAAGATACTAGAAAACAAATTAAATAACAATTATGAAGACTTAAAAAAATACATCATAAAAGAATACAAAGACAAAATATAAGTCTTTTTTAAGTATAAGAACATATAAAATAATATGAAAAAATATATAATATTAAGTTTATTACTTCTAACATCATGTACCAATATAAAATACACCAAAGAAAAAGAAGACTATAACTATCTAGAAGACAATTCCATAAGATTCATAAAGACAGATAATACGACCAATCTACTAATAAATAAAAGTAACAAGTACTATCTAATACAATTAGATAAAGAAAAACCAAATATAGACTACGATTATCTAATAGATACAAATAACATAAAAACCACCAAAGTTGAAGATATAGAAGTAACAATAACAAGTAAAATAGAAATAAAACTAAATAACCAAAAAATATGTATCTATAAAAAAGAATTAAATAAAGATGAATATAAAGATTGTGATTACTTATATCTATATAAAATAGAAGAAGACTTTAATATAACCCTATATGATAACATAGTCCTATTTTATGATGCCTATACAAAGTTCAATTATAAGTTCATGTATTCACTAGCCAAAGTATGGATAGACGCATATACCATAGATAAAGATAGTTATACAACCCTTACCATAAAAAATAAAGATTACGAAGTAACAACATATAAAAGAAGAGGAAAAACTATTCACAAAAGACAAGTTTCATAGTATAATAAAAGAGACTTATAGAGGTGAAATAATGAAAAGAAAGAAAAAAAACATCATAACATACGTAACAGTAGTAGTACTAATCCTAATAATAATATTAACCCTAATATTTTACCCCGTAATAAAAAATAACAAATATAAAAAAGAACTACAAAATAACATAATACAAAACACCGATATAAAGAATATCAAAGAAGTAGAAAAAAAGAATAACTACTATATAGTAAAGAATAATGAAGAAGTAATAATACTAGACTTAAACTACGATAAAAAAGCAAGTAAAAAACTAGAAGAATTATATAAAAGTAATCTAAAAATAGCCTATCAAAGAGGAGAAATATATTACGAAGAAAAAAAGAGAAACAAAGATAAACTAACATACATATATTATAGCACAGCAACAGGAGAAGAAGCATTCACCATATCAGTAGGAGGAATATAATGGAAAAAGTAGTAGAAATATTAAAAACGAAACCAATAGTATTACCAAGATATCTATTCAATTACTATTTAAGACTAGGAATAACTGCCGAAGAACTAATAGTATTAATATTCGTAATAGATAAAGGAGACAAAGTAGTATATGACCCAGAGTCAATATCACAAAGTCTTAGTATGGATAAATATAAAATAATGGAAATACTAAATAACCTAAATGAAAAGAAAATAATATCCATAATAGTAGAAAAAAACAAAGAAGGAAAAACAGAAGAATACATAACATTAGACCTATTATATAACAAAATAACAGGAATAATAATAGGAAATAAAGAAGAAAAAACATTAGACAATAGTGATATATTCAGTATATTTGAAAGTGAGTTTGGTAGAACAATATCACCAATGGAATGTCAAGTAATAAAAGGTTGGATAGATGATAACTTCTCACATGAACTAATAATGGAAGCCCTAAAAGAAGCCATATATAATGGAGCAAATAGTCTAAGATATATAGAAACAGTACTCTATACTTGGAGAAAAAAAGGATATAAAACAAAACAAGATGTAATAAATGCTAAAGCAAAAACTCGTGATACAAAACAAGAAGATAGAGAGCCATTTTATTACGATTGGTTAAATGATGATTAATAAAATAGAAAAATATTTAGATAGTTTATATCCAAATCCAATTTGTGAGTTAGAATATAGTAAAGACTATGAATTACTTCTAGCAATAGTAATGAGTGCTCAAACAACAGATAAAAGAGTAAATATAGTTAATAAAGAGTTATTCAAAAAGTATAATACATTAGAAAAACTAAGTAAAGCAAATATAAAAGATATAGAAGAAATAATAAAACCAATAGGTACATATAAGAAAAAAGCAGTATATATAAAAGAAATAGCAAGTAGGTTAATAAAAGATAATATTAAAAAGATACCAAATGATAGAGAATATTTAAGTACTATGCCAGGAGTAGGTCGTAAAACAATAAATGTATTCCTATCAGTAATATATAATGAGCCTGTAGTAGCAGTAGATACTCATGTAAATAGAGTAAGTAAAAGATTATCACTTGCAAATAATGATGATAATGTATTAGAAGTAGAAGAAAAACTAACTAAGATATTTCCTAAAGAAAATCTAAGTAAAATACATCATCAATTAGTATTTTTTGGTAGATATAAATGTAAAAGTAAAAATCCTTTATGTACTGACTGCAAATTAAAAGATATATGTACATATTATAATATCCACTCTAAGCCTTAACATCTTAGAGTGTTCTTTTTAACCAATACAAATTGTTTAAAAAGAAATATCAGCCATATCTATTATATTTGGGGTGAAAAAACAAAATAAATTTAAAATTAATCTTGCATAAAGATAACAAGTGATGTATAATAAATAGCAATACAGGAGGAAAGGTTATGAATGAATATTTAAAGAAAATAATAGAAGAAAACATTATTAATGAAAGGTTTAGAGATTTGGACTTTTTATTAAAACACAATATTATTGATATCAAAGTATTAGAGGATTATTATGCAAATAATGTTAGTAAAGATGCAATATTATTTGCTGAAAGATATAATAGTCTTATTGACATTAAAAAGTTAGAAGATGCAATAATAGATTTAGGGGATGAAGCTATGATTTTAGACTTTGCCCGAAATATAAAAGGAGCAAATATAACTAAGTTAGAAGATGCAATAATAAAAAAAATAAGAAATAATTTTAAAATTGCAAGTATAACAAATTGTATATATACTTTTGCAAGAGATATAAAAGGAGCAAATATCAGTAAACTAGAAGATGCTATCATACAAATAGAAAATCCATATTATATTTATAAGTTTGCAGAAGATGTAAAAGGAGCAAATATCAGTAAATTGGTAGAGCCACTATTAAAGATAAAAGACCCACATATTATCTTAAAAATGGCTTATTTGATAAATGATACACGATTAGAAGATGCTATAATTGAAAGTAACAATATTGCATCAATTTATGATTTTGCAGCAACAGTACAGTGGTCTAATATAAGTAAGTTTGAAGATTTTATGTTAAAAAGTAAAAATATTGAGTGGATATGTAAGCTTGCAAATCTAGAAAAAGCGAATGTAAGTAAACTAGAAGATAGTATTATACAAATAGGAAATGGTGATTATATTGTAGAGTTTGCCAAAGAAGTAAAAAGAGCAAATATAACAAAATTAGAAGACGCAATAATAAATATAAAAAGTGCTCGAAATATAGTAAAATTTGCCGAATACATTAAAGGAGCAAACATAAGTAGACTAGAAGATGCCATAATAGAAACAAAAGATACACGATTAATTTATTATTTTATAGAAGATGTAAAAGGAGCAAATATAACTAAGTTGATAGGGACTATTGTAGATTGTGAAGATAGATTTTTAATTCTTGAGTCAATTAGTAAATATAATAGATATACTAAACAATATATAGAAAGTATAATAGACGGTGCTATAAAAAGTAAATCATCAGCCTATATTATTGCTGTTGCCCTAAGACTACATACTTTTGAAGGAAAAAAAAGTATAAGTAGATTAGAAGATGCTATTATAAAAAGCAATAATCCTGAATATATTTATGATTTTGCAAGCAACTTAGGAAGATGGGGGATAGATATAACTAAACTAGAAGACGCAATAATAAAATGTAATGATATGTATTACATAATACAATTTGCAAAGAATGTAAAGAATGCTCATATATATAAACTAGAAGACGCAATAATTCAAAATGGAGATGCTAAGTATATGTATAATTTTTCTAAAGAACTTCGATTAATTAATGAAAAATTAGAAGATGCAATAATAGAAACAAAAAATGTATATTATATTCGTCTTTTCCTAAAAAAGGTTAGAGGAGAAAATCTATTAAGACCATTAGAATATAGAAGAGATACATTAAAACTAACAAAAGCACTTATGGAAACAATAAAAATGGAAGAAGATAATAATAAAGAGTTTCTACTAGAAGATTTTAAATTATGTATGGAAAAAGATATATGTAACGATTATATAGAAGAAATAAAAGATTTATTTCAAGATACACCTAAAAAGAGAGTAAAGCGTAAATAGAGGAGAAAAGGTTATGAATGAATATCTAAAAAAGATAGTTGCATTAGAAGATAACAATGATAGATTCGAGTGTTTTAATGTCCTATTAAAACACAATATTATAGATATTAAAGAAATAGAGGATTATTATGTAGATAATGTTAGTGAAGATACAGTTTTATTTGCTAAATGGTATTATGATTATGTCAATGATAAAAGATTAGAAGATGCAGTAATAAAAAGTAGAAATGCAGAATATATATATTGGTTTGCACTAGAAATAAAAGAAGCAAATATACCTAAATTAGAAAATGCAATAATTGAAAGTGAAAGTATAATAAGTCAAGGTGAAAATGCAAGATATATATGCTGGTTTGCAAAAGATATAAAAGGAGCAAATATAACTAAGTTGGAAGATGCTATAATCGAAAGTTACAATACACAATACATATACTGGTTTGCAAGAGATGTAAAAGGAGCAAATATTAGTAGATTAGAAAACATAATAATTGAAAGTAAAAGTGCAAAATATATATATTGTTTTGCAAGAGCCGTAAAGGGTGCAAACATAAGTAAGTTAAAAGATGCAATTCTAAAGACAAGAGATATTTATTATATTTTACTTTTTGCTATGGATATACTTAAAATAGAAATAAAAGAACTAAATGAAGAACTTTACATAAAATGCACATTTTCAGATAAAGAGGAAAGACAAAAATCCTTAGAAGAATTAAAAACATTTATTAATAACACAAATAAAATTGAAGATACACCTAAAAAGAGAGTAAAAAGTAAATAGAGGAGAAAAGTTTATGAATGAATATCTAAAGAAGATAGAAGAAAATGAGAATACTGAAGAAAGATTTAAATATATAGACTTTTTATTAAAAAATAATTCTATAGATATCAAATTGCTAGAAGATTATTATGCAGAAAATGTTAGTTGGGATACAATTTTATTTGCTGAAAGATATCACAATATTATTAATATTGAAAGATTCGAATATATCTACTGACAATGTAAATCAAATCAAAACAACATCTAAAAAGAAAATTAAATATATGGATTAATAATTAAAGAGTTAGTATAATTATACTAATTCTTTTTCAAAGTGGTATTCACTGTGAATATAATAGGTCTAATGAGACACTAATCTAGACTAATAATTAGGCTAGATTAGAAAACACAAAAATATATCACTATTGCATAGAAATAATAAATATTATATAATACTAAGTAGTTAAAGAGGTATTAATATGAAATATAAAAGAATATATATAGAAATAACAAACATTTGTAATTTAAATTGTTCCTTCTGTAGTAAATCAAATAGAAGAAAAAAAGAAATGACAATAAAAGAGTTTGAAGAAGTAATAAAGAAAATAAATAAATATACAGACTATATCTATTTACATGTAAAGGGGGAGCCACTTACCCATCATTATTTAAATGATATATTAAATATAACCAATAAATATAATAAGAAAGTATGTATAACAACAAATGGAGTATTATTAAAAGATAAAATAGAAATATTAAAAAAATATAATAATATATATCAAATAAATATATCACTTCATAGTGAAAGCAAAAAAGAAAACTATCTAGAAGATATATTTGAAGCAGTAGATAGTTTAATAGTACCATATATAAGTTATAGGTTTTGGACGCTAGATAAAAGTCTAGATACCAAGAATAATAAATATTTAGATATGATAAAAGAAAAATATAAAGTAAATAAATTACAAGATAAAATGAAACTAGATAACAAAGTATATCTAAGTTTAGATAGTAAGTTTATTTGGCCTAGTACAGAAAATAATTATTATAATGAAATAGGAACTTGTCTTGGTGGAAAAAAACAACTTGCTATATTAACAGATGGAACAGTAAGTATCTGCTGTCTAGATAGCGAAGGAGAAAGTAATTTAGGAAATATATATACTACATCATTAGAAGCAATACTAAATACAGAAAAATATAAAAGTACTATAAAAGATTTTAATAATAATAAATCATATCTAGAAATATGTAAGCACTGTTCATACAAAGAAAGATTCAATAAAAAAAATACATAAAAAATTATGTAGAACTATTTACAAAGTAAAATAAATATGATATAGTTTTGATACCTAAAAAGGTAAATGTTCTAAATTAATTTTTAAGGGGGTATAAAGTATGGAACAAAATAAATTACAAACTATTACAAATCTATTTGAAGATAGTACTATCAGAAGTATTTGGGATAGTGAAAAAGAAGAATATTATTTTAGTGTTGTTGATGTTGTTGGAGCATTAACAGATAGTAGCAATCCAAGAAAATATTGGTCTGTATTAAAGATGAGATTAAAAAAAGAGGGTAGTGAAGTGACTACAAATTGTAGTCAGTTGAAAATGTTAGCACCAGATGGTAAAATACGACTAAGAGATGTCATGTTAACAAAGGATATATTTAGACTTATTGAATCTATACCTAGTCCAAAAGCAGAACCATTTAAAGTGTGGTTAGCAAAGTTGGGTAGTGAAAGAATAGATGAAATATTTGACCCAGAAATTGCTGGCAATAGAATTATTAACTATTATCGTAATAAAGGTTATAGTGACGAATGGATAAAGAGAAGATTAATGGGAATGGTTGATAGATTTAAATTAACTGATGTATGGAAAGATGGTGGTATTGATAAACCATTTGAATATGCCATGCTAACCAATGAAATATATAAAGGCTGGTCAGGAATGAAAGCAAATGAATATAAAGCCTATAAATGTCTTAGAAAAGAATCATTAAGAGATAATATGACCGATATTGAAATTGCTTTAACTAACATTGGTGAAATTGCTGCTCGTGATATAGCAAAAGCAGAAAAACCTCAAGGACTTTCAGAAAATATAAATGTTGCTAAACGCGGTGGAAGAGTTGCTAAAGGAGCAAGAGATTTATATGAAGAAGAAACTAGAAAGTCTGCTGTTTCAAAAGAAAATACTTTAAATTATAAATATATTGATGAAATAAATGAGATTGAAAATAAATAAAGTTTGTAAACAAAAAGTAAAACAATACCAAAAATAGTTTTTACTTTTTTTCTTTTGTGTTATACTATTTATGTAAGCGAGGTATAAATATGTGTGGAATAACAGGAATAATAAGTAAAGACAAAAATAAAAATAAAATAATCAAGGATATGAATGAAAGAATAATACATAGAGGACCAGATGCCGAAGGAATCTTTGTAGAAAAAGATGTAGCATTAGGACAAAGAAGATTATCAATAATAGATATAGAAGGTGGGAATCAACCAATATATAATGAAGATAAAAGCATATTAATAATGTATAATGGAGAAGTATATAACTATAAAGAATTAAAAAAAGAATTAACAGAGTATACATTCCAAACAAACTCAGATACCGAAGTAATACTACATGGTTATGAAAAATGGGGACATGAATTACCAAAAAAACTAAGGGGAATGTTTGCTTATGCAATATATGATAAGAATAAAGAAGAAATCTTTATCTCAAGAGACCAATTTGGAATAAAACCATTATACTACTATCAAGATGGAGATACCATACTATTCGGCTCAGAAATAAAAAGTTTCTTAGCATATCCAAAGTTCAAAAAAGAATTAAATAAAGAATTACTTGGAGCATATCTAACCTTTAGTTTTACACCAACAGATGAAACATTCTTTAAAGGAGTATATAGATTACCACAAGGTCATTCAATGATAATAGATGTAAAGAAAAGAAAGATAACTATCGAAAGATATTTCAAAGTAGAGTTTGACAAAACTAACGAAAGCTTTGATGAAGTAGTAAATGACATTAGTACCGCTATGAAAGACTCTACTGAGCATCATTTAATTAGTGATGTAGAAGTTGGTTCTTTCCTATCTAGTGGAGTAGATTCATCTTATTTAGTAAGCCTAGCCAAGCCAGATAAAACATATACAATAGGTTTTGATTTAGCCAAATATAGTGAGATAGATTATGCAAAAGACCTAACAGATAGATTAAAAATAAAAAATATAAGTGAAAAAATAAGTAAAGAAGAATATATGAAAGCCATTCCCGAAGTATATTACCACATGGATGAACCAACTGCTGATGGCTGTGCAATTGCCGTATATTTCTTATCAAGACTTGCCAGCAAAGATGTTAAAGTAGTATTATCAGGAGAAGGAGCAGATGAATTTTTTGGAGGATATAATAGTTATGAAGATAACTTTTATACTAAACTACCATTATTTATAAGAAAAACTATGGCAAGTATCTGTAAAGTTTTACCTCAAAATAAAATTACAAGATATATTATCCGAAGAGGACTTCCATTAGAAGAATCTTATGTTAGTATTAATAGAACATATTATGATGATGAATTAAAAGATGTCCTAAAAATAGATAACTACATCAAAAATAAAGATATTGTAAAAGATGTCTATAAAGAATATAAAAACTCAAACAAACTAGATAAAATGCTAGCGGTTGATATAAGATACTGGTTTAGTAATAATATTCTTACTATTGTAGATAAAATGACTATGGCTCATTCAATAGAATCTAGAGTACCATTTACAGATATAAAAGTATTTGATGTAGCCAGAAAACTACCAAAAAATTATAAAGTAAGTGACGGAACAACCAAAGTAGCCTTAAGAAATGCTGCTAAAAAAGTTATTCCAAATGATGCTTATAAGAAAAAGAAATTAGGCTTTCCAGTACCAATTAGAGAATGGATAAGAGAGGAAGACTTTTATCAAGAAATAAAAGATACATTTACTACAGACATATCCAAAGAACTATTTAATACAGATTATCTATTAAGAATACTAGATGAGCATAAAAATAAAACAAAAGATAATTATCGTAAAATATGGGCTGTATATAGTTTCTTAAAATGGTATGATGAATATTTCATTAAGAGATAATTTTTAGACTGAGACCTTAACGGTCATACCCGAGTACCATAATAGGTACTCTTATTTTTTATACCACAATGAAAAAAATACTAAAGATTTAGTATTTTTAATTATTATGTGTCCTCTCAAGGACACATACAAAACCACCTGCTATGCAGGTGTGAATGGTAAAGAGCGAAGCCTTTAAGAAGACATAAATACCTCCTTTTGATATAATATAGA
>USIB01000009.1 GCA_900554615.1 uncultured Mycoplasmatota bacterium
AACAAGAGCAGGAATATTAAACTTTGATAATCTTTTTATAAACTGTTCAAATGTAAGAAAGAATATATCTATTCTATATATTAATAGTTCATCAATATTAGTTACACCAATATTCCTCATATATTTAATAATTTCCACAGAATCTTTAGGATTACAAGATAAATCAAATATAGCAGTCTCATCATTATTCTTTATCATTTCAACTAAAACATCATTACTTATACCAACATTCTTTAAAAAATCAATCATCCTCTAGCAACCCCTTTCAAATTACCAAAAGTTCTATCTAAACAAGCAGTAATATTTCTATATTGTTCTTCAGTTAATATACTATTTTTACATATTGCATAAAGAATAGCATTATAAGTACCAGCCATACGATTCTTAATTAATGTTTCATATATTCTAAGTACCTTAAACCTAGATATAATAACTCCGTTAAAATCATATCTTAAATCATCAACCTTATATTCTTCTATTGCAGTAATAAAATAATTATTACTAGCAAGAATTATCGAACCAGCATTTCTATCTCTATTAACCACTTCATCATACATAGGATTAAAACTAGGTATATATTGACTAACAACCTCTTGTTTATTACTACGATTAATTCCATAACCATTCTTAGAATCATTAGAAATCTTACCTAAAAATTCAATATTTTGTGTTCTTCTTTCACTATATATTGGATCTCCCAATTGTTTTGCCTTTACAATACGATAAAACATTAGATCATCAGGTCTTCTAATAACATATGAAAAGTTTGATAAAATGTATCTATAACATCCAAGTTCAATAAATTGATCAATCGCAGATAAAGGATTAGAAGCAATTAATGAATATAATGTTCTATTATATACATTTTTCGGTATACCATAAAATTCAAAGCAATCAAAATTTCTTTGTAATTTTTCTGGAGTGCTACTAAGTACAGTCTTACATTTAATAACAACTAAATTAATATCAAAGCCATTTTCTAATAATAACTCCCTGTTTTTCACATACTTATCAAATGCCGGAACAACATAGTCCTTATCAGTTTTACCACCATCAGGACCAGGTCCATTACTACCACCATTTCTTCTTTTATATTTTCTTTTACCTTTAATAAACATTGACGGAGTATCTAAATATTCAGAAAAGATTCTTTCTACAGATAAATTACCAGAAGAAATTCCAACAAGTTGTTTTCTATTTTTTTCAACATCATCTTTAATATTTTTAATAATTACAGACAAAATAGTACTATTAGAATTAATAAATATTACTGCTAGTTTACAACTAGTATTATTTATATCAATTCTAAGACTATTCTCAGCAAGAACATCAAGCATTCCCCTAATATTATTTATATTACCACAACTAAGTAATTTATCTTTATCATCTTTTTCAAACTTTTCAAAGTCATAGCCATACTCTTTAAATAGATTAACTAACTCTTCTCTATCAACACCAGCTTCCTCAATAACTAGAATATCCTCTTCCTGTTCTTCCATTTCATTAGAATTAAGTGTAGTTAAAGATAATAAACTTAATTCTTGAACAATTGTTACTTGTTCTTCAACTGATAAAGTAGAATCCTTTAAAATATTAACAATATTCATAATATCATTTGAATTTAAATATCTTTCATTATTATAAAGAGCAGTTACTTTTTCTATAATTTCATCAATTTCTTTTAATTTACCATCTGTATCCTTTAATATCGCACTAGAATCAACAATATATTTTTTAATTTCATTTATTTCTTTAATTAATTCTTTCATTATATTTGATATATCTAATTTTTGTTCATCAGTAAGTGGATAAAATGAAAATTTTGATAATTCTTTATACATTTCTAATTTTTCAAGTATTTCAACACTAATATTCTCAAAGTTATTATCTATTTCTTCTATAGATAAACCTCTAATTTTTAATGGAGCAACTTCAACAGCAGATAATCTATCAGCAAAGTCATCAAAAGGTTTTACTAATTCTTTTGTTTTAGTTTCTAACTCATTAGAAAGATTAGTTCTAACATTATTTAAAACACTAATAATTTTATCTTCCATATTTACCTCCATAAACTCTCATCATCCAATTTTTTAAATGGATCCTTATATAATCTTTCACAATACTTATCAGAATCATCAATAAGTTCAGCAGCAGCTTTAAAACTTGCATCATCAAAATCAGTACTAAATAAATTAAATACATATCTAATGTTTCCTATTTCTTTTACTATTCTCCTATTAACAGCATTATAAGTACCCTTACTTGAATCATTCATTTTAGTAGAACATTCAATAATCAAAAGAACATCAGCCTTTTCTACACCATAGGCTTCTTTAATTTTTTCTTGATTACTAGCAGATATAGGAATTCTATCATAAGTGATTCTAGCAGTACCATGTTTATATCGATGAGGATCTATTTCATCTCTATAACCAGGAATATCACGATCAGGCGTAACCTTAACACTCTTTTCTCCTTGACTACCAATATAAAGATCGAAACCAGTTACACTAGGAGCATATAATCCTTTTGCTACACTTGGCATTGCTTTCTTAAAAGTCTTAAATATTTCTTGCTGATCATCAACAATACTATAATTACCATCACTAAGTGGTAAAAAGACAAATAAAGTTTTTCTATCAGGAGTATAATGACTAATTACACTAGCATCATTTGTTTTATCATTATTATCTTCTTTACTATTTAGTAATTCATACTGTTTATTTAATCTTCTTAAAATATCTCTAATCTCTATCATTTGACTAACAAGACAACTATTCATTGCTTCTTCGTCACCAAGTTCAATAAACTCTCTTTCCATACCACGATATTTTAAATAGTCTTCATATGCACTATTAAACTTATCAATCAAATCAAAATACTTAACATAATTCAAAGAAAATTTAGGACTAATTTCTATTTTATTTTCACTATCTTCAGCAATGAAAGTTCTTATACTTTCAATCATATCTTTATCTTTTTTATCTAAACTATTATAATATTCAAGTTCTCTATTAGCAATTTCTAAATACTTTTCAATCTCTTTTTTCTCTTCTTCAGAAAAATCCTCAACTTGACTTACAAATTCTACTTCCTCTTGCTTTTTATATTCTTCATTAAACAAATCAATAATATACTTAAATATACTTATTACATCATCCTTATTATCTTTAAAGTTTGGTATTAAATTAACTTTTAAATCTTCAAGTATAAGATTAAATTTATCATCAGTAGAATCATATATTGATTTTCTAGCTTCTAAAGAATAATCATCACTAAGTATATCTACTAAAGCATCATGACTTAATTCTATATCATTAGTTAATATATTCATAATTTCTAACATCTTATAATAAATCTCATTTTCTTTTGATGTTAATGCAAACTCAACTTCAGCCACTTCTGTCTTAGGTTCTTCTACTTTATTTCTATTTTGTTGTTTTATTTGTTCTTTTACTTTTGCTACATTATCCTTTTTAACTGTCTCTTCTCTAACTATTTTTAATTTTCTTAAATTTTCAGCATAATCAAGACTATCTTTAGAGAATAGAACAGTTAAATTTAGTATAACATTTTTATCTAGTGATGATTCATTTAAAAATTTAAAAAATCTTTTTAATTCATTTTCGTTTAAGTGTCTTACAATTTTTCCATTCTTAATTAAATCAAAATATTCTTCATACTCAGAAATTTTATCATCAGCTTCAGATTTAATCTTCATAATATTTTCTTTTAATTTTTCAATATTCGTTAACAATAAAGTATTAATCTTATTTAAATATCCTTCTGCCACAGGCTTTTGTGGCTCTTTAGCAAATCTATCATCACTAACTATAGCTATTGACTGATAAATTCTTTCTATAATTAGATTAACATCTTTACCTTCAAAAATAAAGTCAAAACAATCCCTTAAGTAATTTTTATCAATATTAGCATAATTACCATTAATTAAAAGACTATATATCTTTTCTAACTTAGCAACTTGTTGTTGTTTTTGTTCTATAAGTTTATTATTTTCTTCTATACTCTTAATCTTTTCACCAATATACTTTTTTAATACATTCAAATCATCCATAACTATCTCCCATTATAATTATCTCTATATTTATTCAAGATTAAATTTTTAACATTTTCATATTCATTATCAAAAAGCTCACATGAAGTATTATAAAAATTAATATCTAATTTTAATATAGATTGAAGTTCACATATACACTTTTTTAAATATGGTATATATCCTTCAAAAACATTATCATCATAATTAATTATTAATTCAATATCATTAAGTATATCATTTACATAATCAACTACTTTCTTATCATTACACTTTTTAATTGCAGTCTTTATAGTAATAATTTCTTTTTTAATTTTTTCTTTATCAGATAAACTTCTATTTCCTATTGTATATATTTCATTCTCAAAATTTTCTAACTGATTCTGATTAAAATTAGCTAATTTTGAATAATTAGAATATAATCTCAAAAAACTTTTTAACTTAAGTTCATCCTTTTCTGTCATCAAATATTTTTTAATAATTCTTATGTCAATATCCTTATTGTTTCCCATAATTCACCTCTATTTTCTTTCACAAAGATTATATCATAAATATTTAAAATATAAAAGTTTATTTCAAATACTTATTTATTTTATTCATTAAATCATCTTTATCAATAGGTTTTATAATATAATCACTAAAACCACTATCTTTATAAATATCATCATATATAATATTACTATTCTTAGTAAGAAGGATAACTTTAGTATCAAATCCTTTTACTTTGTTAAGTTTATTCATAACACTAATACCATTCATATAAGGCATATCTTCATCTAGTAATATTAAATCATACTTATCCCCTTTTCTAATTCTATCTAGTGCTTCTTTACCTAAATTAGAACTATCATATAGTATATTATGTTTATCTAATATCTTGCTAATTAATTTAATACTAGAATTATTATCATCTATAATTAATATTTTTTTATTATTAACATAATTATCATAATTATCTTTATTATTATCAGTATATATCTTTTGATCTAATATAATAGTAACAATAGTTCCTTTATTATATTCACTACTTATAAGTAAATTACCACCCATTATATTAATAGTCTTTCTTACTCCATATAAACTATTTTGATCTTTAGTATTTTTATTTAAACACTTATCTAAATCTTCAGCTTTTATCCCAATACCAGAATCTTCTATTTTTATAATTAATCTAACTATATCTTTTTTAAAGATAGTATTAACAGATAACTCTACATAGCCTTTATCAGTATATTTATAAGAATTACTTATAAGAGTATTTAATACATTCTTTAAATTAATACTATCTCCATATAAAGTATTAGGTAGATTACTATCTATATTAAATCTAAAACTTATATCTTTATCTTCAAATAATTCTTTATTCTTACTTATAACTTCTTTAAGTAATAACTTAATATTATACTTATTTTTAACAGTCTTAACATTAATATCATCAATTACATCAATATTATATATATTATTAGCCATACTATATAACTTGTTATTAGAAGATATTATCTCTCTAGCAAAGAATCTATTTTCTTCTAGATTATTACTATTTAGTATTACTTCAGAAGATTTATTAATATCACTAGCAATACTCTTAACCTCATTCATCATATTATATATAAGCATACTTTTATCTTCATTAGCAGCATCCGCTATTTTTTTAGATGTATGTATTTCTTCTAGTAATTTCTTATCTGGATTTTCTATTGTAAAATACATAATTACTGTTATTAAGGCAAATGAACTAGAAATAATTTGTATTTCTGGAGCAATATTATTGACTAGTAAAAGTCCTCCTATTAAAAGAAGTAATAAAAGCATTGGAACTTTTTCTCTAAAAGTCATATTTTTAAAATATTTTATAAATAGTATAAAATCTAAAATAATTAAAATAAAAGTAATTACTAAAAGAAATACTATACCAATTCCTCCTAAATATGCCGAATCTTTATTTAACACAAAATCAATAGGCAAAAACGCTAAAAGTAACTCTGCAATAATAGAAGCAATAATTATACTTTTCCTTATCTTACTCTTTTTATATTCTATTAATTTATCACCTTTATATTTAGTAATAGTAAATATATACAAAGTAAAAGTAGTAAGCCATACTAATATAAATATAAGATATAATCTAGATATTATACTAGATACCAAGTCATTCATTTTGTAAATAGCTGTAACATTACAACCTATTTCTAGTAGTAGGCCAATAGGTGTTATAGATAATAACTTTTCATAAACTGCATTTTCACTATTATTAATTCTATTTTTAGAAAAGTATACGATACTAGTAAGCATGATATATATAAAACTTACAATTAAAAGAGTAATTCTAATTTGCATAATATTTTTCACCTCTTTATTCTATAAAAATTATAACATATCCACACTAAAAAAGAAAGCAAAAACTATACAATTTTTACTTTCTAATTAAAGTTTTCTTTAATACTTTTTTATCCACTTTACCTACTACTGTTTTTGGTAATTCATCTTCAATATAGTATGATGTTGGTATTAAATAATCAGTAATAGTTCTATTTGCATAATCACTAACTATTTTCATTGCTTCTTCCTTACTATAACTATCATCAATACTAACAAAAGCAACTGGTACTTCTCCATTATAATGATTAGGATCAGGAATACCTACTACTGCTACTGATTTAACAATAGGACACTTTAATAAAATATTTTCTACATTATATGGATATATTTTTTTACCATCATATCTAATAATTATATCTTTTATTCTACCAACTACATATAGTAGTCCATCAGGAGTAACATATCCAATATCACCAGTATGAAGCCATTTATTACCATCCTTATGTTCTTTTATTACTTTATTTGTCTCTTCTATATTACCATAATAACCAAGCATAATATCAGGAGCGCTTACACAAATTTCACCAAGTTCATTATAATGTAAATCTTCTTTTTTATCATTATCATATATAGATATAACAGTTTTAGAAAATGGAACGCCTACACTACCAGGTTTATTAACTTCATTATTAAAGCATACTGTAACAGCAGAACATTTTTCTGTTAAACCATAACCTTTTTGTATCTTATATTCACATCCACCTCTATCTAATATTTCATTAACTTTACTTTCAACTTTAGCATTAAGAGTGTCTCCTCCTTCAATAGGAGCTTTAAAGAAAGATAAATCAACATTAGGTCTATTTATTAAAGGACTTTTAGAAAATATTTCCCAGTGAGCAGGACTACCAGCCATACAATTAGGTTTATATTTTAATATTACTTCAGGTATCTTTTCTGGTTCATACTTAGCAATCATCATCGTTTTCATACCACAAACTAAAGATGTATGTAATCCTACACTAAGACCATATCCAACAAACTCTGGCATTACTCCTACTAATAAGTAATGTCTTATAAATTGTACTGGTGAGTTCTTTATTTGATTAGTAAGTTCATTTAAATTATCATTTGATAAAAGAACTCCTTTAGGCACTCCAGTAGTTCCTCCAGTATGGACAATAGCAACTGGTCTATCTTTTTCATATTCTTCTTCTAATACACCATTATACATATTTCCATTTTTAATAAAATCTTTATAAAGAATATAATTAGCTGAAGACTCTCTCATAACTTTCTTATGTCTATTATAAAGTTCTCTATCAGATATTCTATTCTTAATCTTTAAACCATTCATTATTAATGGTAGAGATTCTACTGGTGAAGTAACAACAATATTCTCTATATTTTTTTTCTTAATTAAGTTAGTAAACTTATCAAAACACATATCTAACATTATTAAATGTCTAGGATTAGATATATTTAAATATTTTTCTAATCCTTCTTCACTTTCAGTAGGATCTATATAATCCGCTATTGCTCCTATCATACTACAAGCATAAAATAAATATGCAGACTCAGGTGTATTAGGTAAACATATTGTAACTACTTCTCCTTTTTTTACACCTATAGTTTTAAGTGCTTTAGCAACTTTTTCTATTTGTAAAAATAATTCAAAATATTTTATCTTTCTATTTGCAAATATAATAGCGGTATCATTCATATATTTTTTATTCTCATCATATAAATAACGATAAACTGTTTTATTAATAGAACCTGCCATTAATTCTTCCTTAGAGTAATATTTAAGCCAAGGCCTATCTATATTTGGTATTCCAGTTAATGGTCCTTGTATGTTTCCTAATAATAACTCTCTTAAATATAAATTTTTTTCTATTTCCTCATTATATTTTTCCATATTCTTATAATTCACCCCTCCAACAAAGTACCTATATAATACTCCATTTTTACAAAATAGTCAAATATTAAAAAAAATTATCACTATATCAATAATTCTTTTTTATTTTGTCCTCTTTATAGGTTACATTTTATAATTTAATTAATTTTTATTTATCTTAAGAAAAGTTTATTTAATATAAATCTCAAGGAGTATATCATATTGTAAATTATATTCCAAAGTTACTACTTGTCAATTTGTTTTATTTCATCTATATATTGATAATTTAATGCATTTTCATTTGAAATAGCTGATTTGCTAGTAGCCTTTTCATAAGAAATTCTTGCATCGTTAGCAACTTGTCCACCTTTGCGAGCAACTTTCATATTTTCTTTAAATCCTTGAGGACTTTCTGATTTTGTAATACATCTGTGTTATAGTATTTGCCATTGGATGATTTCATTTTCAGTTAGTTAGTATTACTAACCAACTCACTTTCTTCATTACTTAACTTATTTTTAAGCCATTTCCAATAATTTCTTGATTTTTGATAATCGTTATTAGTTAATGCACCAATAACATCAATTACACTAAAATAATATTCTTCTTTTCCATTACTTCAAATAATATAATTAATTTTGGTTTATTTAATTTTCTTTACTATATATCTAGAATTAAAATAAAGAATCTATCAATACCATTAACATATAATTGTTATTTTATAAATTATAAACAACCTTTCTTAATCACTATGCATATCTATGTAGCCAATATTTAATAAATTTCTCATAAATATTTATCTTATTTATTAAACACATCTATCAATAAATCATCTATATAAACTCCTTTTTTATAAATTAGTCAAATATTTAAAAAAGGAATTATCATATAATTACCAATAATTCTTTATCTTATTATCTCTCTTCATCTAATACCTTTTCTAAGAATATTTTATCATTAAAAGCACCACGCTTAGTACTCTTTTCATCAGCAGTCCTAATAACATCTTCTAGTTCTTTACCCTCTAACTTTGCTAAATATTTAATTACTTCTATCATATCTGCTAATTCTTCTACTCTGTCTTCTCCACTTGCTTCAAGTACTTCATTATATTCTTCATATAATTTCTTCTCTAACTCTTTTTTATATTCCTCTTCATTTAATATTCTAGTAATAGGAGTTTCTCCATTCCCTTTAATTATACTTGGAATATTATCTCTTACTAATTTATTGTATATTTTTTCCATTTATTTTCTCCTCTTCATTTAATTATTATTAAAAATAGAATATATAAGTAAATCATTCATTTTACTTATCACCCAAATCAAAATCTAACATCTCATTTACAATATTTTCATACAAATCTTGTTCATATTTTATAGTATCTATTAAAAACATCTTATCTTCTTTATAGTTTTTAAGGCCACGCATATAATATGGCTTATCATTATCTAATACAATAAAAGGCATTATGTTATTTCTTAAACACTCTTTAAACATTATCATTCTTCCTACTCTACCATTACCATCTCCAAATGGATGTATAAGTTCAAATTTATAATGAAAATCAATAATATCTTCTAGTGTTATCTCAGCCATCTCTTCATATTCTGATATAAGTATATCAATGTCATTCTCTACATCTTCAGGTTTTGATGTATTAATAACATTAATTAATCCTATTTTATTTGGTACAACTTTAAAACCACCAACATTATATCTTGGATTTTCTTCATCAGTAGTATTTCTTTTTAATATTTTATTCATATCTATCATTATTTCTTTTGATAGTGGTTTATCTATTATATCAAGTATATAATCAAATAACCTAAAATGATTTTTCATTTCAATTAAATCATCTAGTTTAATAGCAGTATCACTTTTAGGAATAAATGAATCTGTTTCAAATATTTCTTCAGTTTCATCCTCAGTTAATTTTCCACCCTCAATTTTATTTGAATTATAAGCAAAATTAACTTGTGAATAATGATAAACATTCCCTTTAAATCTAGACTTTCTTTGTGCTATTAATTCTGATTTAAGTTTATTGATATTCATATATTTTCCTCCTTACGTTTCTTTAAACATTATTATTAAAAATCATCATTTTTTATTTCAATATATTAATGGCCCACAATCTAAATTCTATTGCTCTTTTACTATTAACTTTAAATCCAACAGCAATAATAGCATCTAAATTATAATATTTAGTCATATAATTCTTACCGTCCTCAGCAGTATGTAAGAATTCCTTACATACTGAATTTTCTTTTAACTCTTCTTCTAAAATATTAGTAAGGTGCATTGTTATATTATTTCTAGTTGTTCCAAAAAGTTCAGCCATTAACTTTTGACTAAGCCAAACAGAATCTTCATCAACTATTACTTCTATTGTTTTTTCTTTATTTTGTTTTGTAAATATCAAAAATTCTGCTGTCGAATTTCTTATTTGTAATGTTTTCATAAACCTCGCCTCCTAAACATCTATATATAACTATTGTATCAAAATTTAAAATAAAAGTCATTAATAAAAATAAAGAAATATTAACTATTTCCTTATTTCATCAATTAATCTAATAACTTCATCATAACTTTCATCTAGTAATTCTAATCTATATGATCTAATACCAAGATTTTTATAATAACTAATATTATCAATATAATTAATCTTTTTATAATGCATAATATGTGTTAAACAATTGTTATGAAGTACTCTATATCTATTCTTATTAATATCTTCTAGATAATATATATCTTCTTTTTTACAAGGACATATACCAAGTTCCTTAATAGGACATGACTTAGTAATCATATTTTCTATAGTACCATATATTATTAATTCTACTTTATCTAATATATAATCATCTAAATAATTATAATTAATTTCAGGAGATAAAGTAACTCTCTTAACACCATTATCTAATAAAAACTTAATACTATAATTATTAACTACATTTAAATAATAATCACTAATAAGATTACTATCTCTATATTTATAGATAGCCCCTATCTCAGTAGCAAGTATATTTTTACTATCATAATTATAATTATTATTAACTCTCTCTAATCTCAAATATATTTTATCATTATCTTTATATATATCATATAATTCACTATCAACATATATTCTATCTATATTCATATCTATACCTGCTTGTACTTGTTCTTTATTTCTAGCAAGTATTGATATTTCAGTATTATAATCATCTTCTTTATTATAATCTAATGAATATTTATTAATAATAATATCTCTTTTAGTATTACTTCTAGTAGTAATTAATTTATCACATAATAATCTTCTTATATTATTAATATCTTTCATATTAACAAAGATATCTCTATCTATATCAATATTTATATTATTACATACAAAAGGAGTATTACCAAGTTTAGTTATCTTTTCTTTAATCTCTTCATTAGTAGTTCCCCTCTTAATAGGAGGTTCTACCTTTATTTTATCACTAACTATATTATTCATATTATCAGTAAATGTAATATCTAAAAACTCATCTATTAATTTAATATCTATATTTATAAGTATCTTTTTAATACTACTAGTAATTATCTCTTTGTCTAAATAACTACTTGAGGTCTTAACTAAAATATCCCTATCCTTCAAACCAACCCTATTATCTAAATAAATAACATCACCTTTAGTAGCCTTACTAATAAGTAATCCTTTTTCATTATAAATAAAGTTAGCCATCATACCCTTATTACTATTCTTAAATCTAATACCATCTTCTTGATATAAATCACTATATAGTTTAACCTTTATTTTCTTATCATTAACATCAATAACCTTACCAATATCTAATCCCCTATGATTAGAAGACTCTATATTCATAACCTTATCCTTAAATAAATAACCACTAGTAAAATCCCTATTAAAAAGAATCTTCAAATTATCCTCTTCACTCTTTAATACCTTACTACCATAATTATCCATAAGTCTTCTATATACCCTAGTAACATAACCAACATAACTAGGAGACTTCATTCTACCCTCAATCTTAAAACTAACAATATCAGAAGACATTAATTTATCAAAATCATAAGAAGTATTAAGTTCTTTAGTACTAAGTAAATACTTACTATCACTATTAACATATTCCCCATTCTTAATTAGTTTATATGGAAGTCTACAACTTTGTGTACACTCACCTCTATTACCACTTCTACCACCATTCATAAAACTAAATAAACAGCAGCCCGAGTAGCAATTACATAAAGCCCCATGGATAAATACCTCTTTTTCTATATCCACATCAATATTTTCTATTTCCTCAAGAGACATCTCTCTATCAAGTACAATTCTAGTAACTCCAAGTTCTTTTAATAATCTAATACCATCATTATTGTGATTATGGCACTGAGTAGAAGCATGTATTTCCATATTAGGAAGAACACTTCTAACTAAAGATATCATACCAATATCTTGCATAATTAAAGCATCTACTCCTATACTATATAAATATTTAATATATTCCATTAATTCATGTACTTCATTATTATAAATAATAGTATTAACAGTAACATATATTTTAACCCCATATAAATGAGCATATCTAACTGCATCTATCATTTCCTCATCACTAAAATTACCAGCATAAGCTCTTGCACCAAAAGATTTACCACCTAAATAAACAGCATCAGCACCATTCAAAACAGCAGCCTTAAGACATTCCATATTACCAGCAGGACTAAGTAATTCCTTCAAAAATATCACTTCCTCTTTGCATAAGTATATCATAATTTTAGACAAAATAAAAGAATGCATTGCCTGACAAACAATCGCATTCCAAGTTTTCATGAATAACTATCTTAAGTCAATGTCAGTTAATCCTAAAATAGTCTCTTATCACGCTGAGTTTTCTTCTCTCCTACATATATGCATATCTAATAGTGGATAAGAATTAGAGCCTCTACCCTAACACCCATAACTTATGGTTACCATGTTTCCAAATACTCTTTCGTACTCGGGTAAGTATTTTATCTGTCAACAATACTTACAGTACCATTGCAATCAATAATGCCCTATTTCCAAATAATCTCTTTACTCGGGGAGATACTTTACACTATACAAGCACTCACAGCATTTTCATATTGGCACCCTATTTCCAAATAATCACTTTACTCGGGGAATATCATCATAATATATTCACAGTGCCGTTCACTTTTTAGTCACCATGTTTCCAAATAATCTTTCATACTCGGGTAAATCTTAAAACATTCAGTCGTTAATAAGATTTACAGTGCTATTTTCTTATTTTATCTCTTTTCTATTAGACAATTAAATTGTACAATATTTTACAAAATCTGTCAAGTACTTTTTTACATTTTTTTCACTTTTTTCCATCACTCTAAACCTATAGTTTTAGAGTGTTAGTTCAAGCCCTATAAATAGGTCTTAAACTAATATATCAATCATATCTAACATATATAAGTTATAACTATATACTAAAAGAAAAACAAAGATTATTGTTTTTCCTTAGAAATATTATCAAGAATCTCTCTAATCTTTCTAAATCTATGATTAAGACCAGATTTAGTAATAACATCTCCTGTTTCAAAAGATATAATCTCTGCTAATTCCTTTAAAGAACTTTCTTTATATTTCATTCTATATTCAATAACCATTTTTAATTTATCATCAAGTAAATCAACCATATCAAGTTCATATAACTTTTCAATATCTTTAATCTGCTTATTAGCAGTAATAAAAACCTTATCCATATTTGCCTGCTCACAATTATTAAGTCTATTAGTCATATTCTTATGGTCTCTATATATTCTAATATCTTCAAAATACATAACAGCAGAAAAAGCCTTAATAACTCTTAAAAAATCACTAATCTTTTCGGCTTCTTTAATATAAACAGTATAGTTCTTCTCTCTCTTAATAATTTTACTATTAAGATCATAACTATTAAGTAAATCATTAATAAAATTAGCATATTCTTTAGTATCTAAAATAAATTCTAAATGATATCTACTAGTCTTTGGGTCATTAACCGATCCAGATACTAGAAAAACACCCCTTAAATATGCTCTAAGTTGCTCTTCATCTGATATCAAGTACTCCTTAGGAATACCAAAATATTTATGATTAGATAAAATGGATAAATCTTCTAGAATATCATTAACATTACTATTAATATTCAAAATATAAGTAAGTCCCTTACCAAGTTTTTTATTTCTAACAGTAATAGAAGGAGTAATACCATATATTTCTTTAAATAATTTAAAAACTCTTCTAGCAACAGCATTATTTTCAATAACAATATTAATACTATCAGAAATATTACCTGCTATTCTTATAATAGCAGATAATTCTGGAATATCTTCTAATCTAGTAGTAGTAAGCCTAGAAGCCTCATCTTTAACAACCATAGTAAAACTCATTATTCTAACTCCTTAACAATGTAATTAAAAATAGCAAGAGCAGTTCTATAAGGATTATGCCTAACCTCTTTAACCTCATTAATATCAAGCAATTCATCTTCAATTACTTCCACATTCATATTATTTAAAACATCATAATCAACTTCTATTTGACTAGCAGTCTCTTCCAAATATCTATTTTTGATTTCATCAGGAACTTCAGTACTATTAACCAAAACAACATCAATCATATTATCCTTAACATAAGAATTAATTTTCTTTATACAATCAGAAACCTTATAACCATCAGTTTCTCCATGTTCACTCATAATATTACAAACATACATCTTCTTTGCTTTAGAATTAATAAGAGAATTAACTACTTCTGTAGAAAGTAAATTAGGAATAATACTAGTATATAAACTACCAATTCCAAATATAATTAAATCGGCTTCATCTATAGCCTTAATAACCTCTCTAGTAGGTTTTACCTTCTCTTTATATTCAATATAATCAATCTCTTTACCTGCCTTAGTAATCTTAGATTCCCCTTCTATTATTTTACCATCTTTAGTATGAGCAACAAGAATAGGATTATCTTCAGTAAAAGGAAGTATTGTACCTTTAATATTAAATATTTTAGATAAAGACCTTAAAGACTCTGTCAAATTACCAGTAATATTATATAAAGCCGTCAAAAGCAAATTACCCATTGGATGATTATTTAAAGAATCATCAGTATTAAATCTATATTGAAGTAAATCCTCAATAAGAGGCTCAACCTCAGATAAAGAAACTAAAACATTTCTAATATCACCAACAGCAAAAATATCAAATTCTTCTCTAAGTCTACCACTCGAAGAACCATCATCTGCAACTGTTACAATAGCAGTAATATCAAGAGGAAATTGTTTTAATCCTCTAAGAAGCACAGAAAGTCCAGTTCCTCCTCCTAAAACAACTATTTTTTTCATTTCACACCTCACTACCCATTATACTATAAATAATGAGAAAAATAAAGGTATTATACCTTTATTTTGAGGAATCTCTTTCTTGAATAAAAGAATTAATAAATAAAGTACATTTAGCAGGAGCAATTTTAGTAAGAAAATGATTAACTTTCATATTATTAGGAATAATAAGAAGTTTATTCATAAACATTCCATCTATTGCTAAATGACTAGCATATTCACTACTAAGTGAAGAAATATTAAACTTAACATCTGCTACACTATTAAAATTAGTATCAACAGGACCTGGACAAAAAATAGATATCTTAACATTACTTTTATCTCTTTTTAATTCTTCATATATAGCAAGAGATAAACTAACAATGTAGTTCTTAGTAGCATAATAAGTAGCCATATAAGGACCAGGCATAAATCCAGCCATAGAAGCAACATTAAGAATCCTACCATAATCTCTTTTTACAAAATCTCTTAAAAAAAGTTTTGTTAAGATATGATAAGCCTTAATATTAAGGTCTATCATATCCATTTCTTTATCTAAACTAGTCTCTGTAAAATTACCAGCATCACCAAAACCAGCATTATTAATCAAAATATCAATATTTTCATCCTTTAATTCTTTATATAATTTAATACATTCCTCTTCCATTATTAAATTATACCCATAAGTATGTATATTTTTATATCCCTTAAACTCTCTATCAAGAGCCTTTTTACTTCTAGCAACCAAATAAAGTTCATATCCAAACGAATATAAATATTTAGCCATATCTCTTCCCATACCAGAAGAAGCACCAGTTACAAGTACCTTCATATTATTATATCATCACCTTTCAAAAAAAATAACCATTACTGATTATTTCTCTTCTAATTTATCAATTACATTTTGACAAGCAGAAATAGTTTTTTCTTTTAAATCATCTGCTATTCCTTCAAGTACTGGAGTACCTTTTTCTTTAGCAAGTTCTACTAATTCATTTGCTTTATCTTTAAGTTCATTGCCCTTCTTTTTAGCAGCCTTCAAAACAGTTTCTTTGTCAAGTTCATCAAGACCTGTCTTAATTTCATCAATCTTAGTAGTAAACTCATCTTTGATTTCAGATACAGTCATATCATCAACATTCTTCATAAACTCAGATATCTTATTCTTAATATCATTTCTTAATTCACTACCTTTTTTAGGAGCAAATAATAGTGCCAAAGAAGCACCAATACCAGCACCTAACGCTAACTTACCTAATCCTCTTTTACTCATTTTTATCTTCCTTTCTTTTATTAAAAATCTTATCAATAATCATTCCAATCACATCTACTATCTTATCTGTAATAAATGTAACCTTTCCACTAACTAACGAAGCAACCTCAAACACCCCATCTAAGGACTTAACCTTAACAGTAATATTATCTACAATTTTATCTATTTTATCCATAGTAATAATAAGTTTTACAGTTAATACTATTAATGCAACTAATAAAATAGCACCTAAAATATATAAAATAATTGGTAAAACTTCATTAACAGTCATTATTTCTCCTCCTCATCATACATAGAATCAATTAAATTAAAAATATCATTATCTTCATTCTTATTATCTTCAGCATCATAATTATTTAATATATCAATAGCCTCTTCTTCAGGAATAAGATTTTTTTCAAACTCAATAGTATCTTCAAGTTTCTTATTAGAAGTCTCTCTTTTAGGAGGCTCTTCTTTAACTTCAATTTTTTCAGCACTTGCCTCTTCCATATTATGATTAACAATCTTAATTTCACTATCACCAGCATCAAGATTAACATTATTAGCATTAATTATAACATCAGCACTATCTTTTCTAGGTTGCTCATAACTAACACCAAAATCAAAATAATTCTCTTCAGCATCACCAATAGAAACATTTTCACTACTAGTTCTCTCTTCTAACATATCTGAAAGTAAATTATCATCATCCCTCTTTTTATCAGCATTCTTAGTAATCTTAACCTCTTGATATAATTCACAATTTTCACATAAATTATTTCTAATATCATCTGTTAAATTACCAAAGGCCTTATTTCTAACAGTCTCAAAATCAATTTTCTTCGAACTTCTCTGAATCTCATAAGCATTTTCATCTTGTACCTTAACTTCATCCTTAGTATAATTCTTATCAAGAACACCATAAACAGGTGATATAACAGGAGTCGGTTTAAACTTCTTAGGCTTAACCTCTTCTTTCTTAGAATATAGAGTACTCTTTTTTTCTTCTTCCTTTTTCTTCATTAAAACATTTTGATTACTATTATATCTTGGAACATCAAAAACATCAGGTTCATCCATTTCAATAGGAAAAGAAAAACTATTATTATTAGTTCTAGTTCTAACAATTTCCCTATCACTAACAACTTCACTAGGAACTTTCTCTTTTACTTTAACTTCTTCTTTTCTCTGTTCTTCTTCTATTTTATTTCTCATAAAAGTAGGAAGTTTATGTTCTTCTTTCTCTTCTACTTCCACTTCTTTTGTCTCAATAACTTCTTCCTCATCAGAAAACAAATCTTTAATCTTATCTAAAAATCCCATATAGTCTCTCCTTTTTAATATTCTGGTAAATCAGGAATCTTAGATTCCTCATCAGCAACATATTCACTTAAATACTCTGAAAACTTACTTTCAGTATTCTCAGGCTTCTTAATCTTATATTCTTTAGATGAACTAGAATAATACTCTTCAAGAAGAATATTTTCAACCAATTTATCATTATAACTAATACTATCTAATATAATCATAGAATAAGATAAAATATTAGATATTTCATAATCATTAACATAAGACTCAATCTTAGCGTAATTATAAACTATCTTAATAAAATATTTATTATCATCTTCCTTAGTAATCTTAACATATCCAGTCTTATTATCATCACTCTTAATAGGAGAATAATAATAACAATTATTAATATCACTATCACTCAAGTTTAAATTATTCTTGTAATAATAACTAACAATATCTACATATAAATACATATAAGTATCATTAACTTTAAACTTCTGATTATAATCTTTATCATAAACCTTACTTACCCCAAGAGGTAAATAATACTTATATCCTAAAGAAGTAGTATTATAAATATTACTATTATTTCTAGTAACATTCATAACAATATCATCATAGTTTTTATCATTTACTCTAGTACAAGAAGCACATAAAAGTAGTACCATAATTAGTAAAAACTTTTTTTTCATACTATACCTCTTCTACATTATAACAAAAAAAAAACTAAAATGAAATAGTTTTTTTAAAAATAATTTATATTTCTTGAATAACAGTAATAATCATTGGCTTATTACCAGTCTGATTTATTAAATACTTAGAAAGTTCATCTCTAATAGTATTTTTAATTTTATTATACTCAATATACTTCATACCTTTAGTATTATCTAATATAATTTTTTCAGACATTTTCTTAATTTCATTGATAAGTTCATAAGAATCCTTAACATAAACAAATCCCCTAGTAAGAATCTCAGGTCCAGCCATAATACTTTTATTTTGTTTATTTAAAGTAACAGAGATAATCATAATACCATTATCACTAAGCATTTCACGGTCTTTTAAAACAACTTCCCCTATATCATCACCAATAGTACCATCAATTAAAATAGAACCACTAGTAACTTTTTCAAAGTCATTAATTAATTTTCCATTCTTAAAAGTAACAACATCACCATTCTCTTTAAGAATAATATTATCCTTAGGAATACCTACCATTTCAGCAACTTCAGCATTCATAACCTGATTCTTATATTCTCCTCTAATAGGAAAATAATACTTAGGATTCATAAGATTAATCATTGTCATTAAATCCTCGTTAGAAGCATGATGAGATAAATAAGTTTTAGAAGATAAACTAACAACATTAGCCCCAGTTTTAGCAATATCATCAAGTAAACTATAAAAAGTTTTCTCTCTATTATCATAAATAGGCATTGCTAAAAATACAGTATCATCAACATTAAGTTTAATAAACTTATCATACCCATTAACAATTCTCATAATGTTATAATAAGGTTTTTCCTTCTCATTAGCATTTAAAATAACAACATTCTTATCATTAATATTAGATAAATCACCTATAATATCTTTCGAAAAACTAAGATAATGATTTTCAACAGCAAAATCAATTATTCTTTTAAGTCTTTTACCCATAATAACAATTTTTCTATTAGTTTTTTCTACTTCAGTAAATAATTCCTGAATACGATATAAATGAGAATCTAATACATTAAAAATAATTCTACCATCACTATTATTAAGTGTTTCTCTGATAAGAGGAGCAATTCTATGTCTTGGAGATGTAAATCCCGTTTGACCTGCATAAACAGACTCCGTAAGAAGACATAAAACACCTTGTTTACCAATATAAGCAAGTTTACCAATATCTGTCTTATATGCACCCTTCATAAGTGAATCAATAACATAATCAGCAGCATAAAATATAACTCCATCTTTAGTATAAATAGCATATCCAAAGTTATCAGGAGTAGAATGTGATAAATTAACAGGAAATATCTTAACACCACTAACTTCTAGAGGAATATAAGCCTTAATCTCTTTAAAGTTTTTATAATTAATATTACAAGTTTCAAACTCTCTCTTAACAACCTCTAAAGTATATTTAGAGCCATATATGTTAGGATTACCTAAATCACAAACAATATCAGATAATGCCCCAACATTCTCATCATGACCATGTGTTAAAAATATTCCCTTAATTCTTTTTTTATTTTCCTTTAAATAAGTAATGTTAGGTATAATATAATCAATACCAAGTGTTAATTCATCAGCATATTTAAGCCCCGCTTCAAAAACAAAAATACTCTTATCAATTTCAATAACAAACATATTTTTACCATTTTCATCTAGTCCACCTAGTGAAAACATTCTAATTTTACTCAAAATAATTCTCCTTTCTTCAAAGTAAAAGACCTCCCTAATTATAGCAGAAAATTACCACTTTGTAAAGTAACCAACCCCATTTAATTCAAAGACTAAGATGTTAGGCTTTGAATTACATTGTAAGACCAAGGCTTACAAGGCATAGAAAAAGAGACCTAAGTCCCTTATAGATTTCTAATAGTATCCTTAACATTCTCTAAAAGTTTAGGTACAATAGTACCATCAGTACCTCCACCTTGGCCAAAAGATTTATTACCTCCTCCGTTACCAGAAGACCTAACAGCCAAATCCTTAATAATACTACCACAATCAACCCTATTAGAATTAGATTTAGCAATATAATTAACAGAATTATCACTATTCAAATTAGCAAGTAATATAAAGTTATTAGGAGTCTGATTACTAAGAGCACTAACAATACCTCTTAAAATATTAATATCATAACCATTAGTAATACTAATAATAGTAGTAATACCATTAATATCCTCTTTAATATCTAAGAAACTAGATAAATCACTAACTGACTTCTCACTCTTCTTAGTATTATATTCCTTCTCTAACTTTTTAAGTTCCTCTCTTAACATAGCAAATTCATTCTTATTATAAACAATATCCTTATAACTCTCAGGCTCACTATTATCAATATTAAAGTTAAATACAAGTTTAATATCATTATCAAGAGCCTCTTTAATAATTCTCTTAGCCTTATCAAGTAGTTTAATCATCTCTTCATTATACTTAGATATCTCTTCTTTAAGAACAGGTACAATATTACCATCAGTACAAGCAGTTACCCTATAAGTATCAGCACCCTTATTCTCTACTGAAGCAATAGCAAACTTGCCAATATTCTTCGTATTATCAATATGAGTACCAGCACATAACTCAATAGAGTCCCCCATAGTAACTACTCTAACAATATCACCATATTTATCAGAAAATAATGCCATAGCCCCCCTATCAATAGCCTCTTTAATAGGTAAGTATTCTATTTTAACATCATATCCAGCCTCAATCCTCTTATTAACAAGTTCTTCTACCCTAACAATAAGTTCATCAGATAACTTACCTTGATAATTAAAATCAAATCTAAGCATATTCTCATCAACTTTACTACCAGCCTGATGAACACTATTACCAAGTAATTCCTGTAAACTTCTTTGAAGTAAATGCACAGAAGAATGATTCTTCATAATAGCAAGTCTCTTCTCTTTAAGAACATGAGTAAGAATCTTATCTCCCTTATTTATAATACCTTCAAGTACCTTAACATATAATAAATGTTGCCCATTCGGAGCCTTAATAACATCCATAACCTCTAACTTACAATTATCATTCTTTAAATAACCAGAATCAGATACCTGACCACCACTTTCAGCATAGAAAGGATTCTCTTTCAAAAATATATAGCAGTCTTCACTAGAAGAATCCACAAATACATTATCCTTCATAATATCCATAACTTCAGTCTCTAATCCTAACTTTTCATAACCAACAAACTTACTCTCTTTCTTATAATTAATAAGTAAATCATTTTGTAAGTTCATACTAGCCTCAATTTTTCTACTATTTCTAGCAAGTTCTTTTTGAGCATTCATATAAGCCTTAAAACTATCAGTATCAACACTAAATCCTCTCTCAACCGCAGCCTCAATCGTAAGTTCAATCGGATAACCATAAGTATCATATAACTTAAAAGCATCTTCTCCACTAATAACCTTATTATCACTACTAAATAATTCCTCAAGTTTTTTCTCTCCTGCTAGTAGAGTTTTCTGAAATAACCTCTCCTCATTAGAAATAAGTTCTTTAACTCTACTTCTAGTACCAACTAAATCAGGATAAGTATCCTTATAATTCTCCACTACTACATCAACTATATCACTTAAAAACTCCTTATTAATATTAAGTTTCTTTCCCATTCTTGATGCTCTTCTAAGGATTCTTCTAAGAACATATCCTCTACCAACATTCTCAAATACTGCTCCATCAGATAAAGCAAAAGTAAGTGTTCTAATATGGTCAGCAATAACTTTAAACTCCATTTGCCCCATATATGGAATCATACTAATTTCCTCTATCTTCTTCATAATAGGCATAAATAAATCAGTCTCATAATTAGTCTCCGTACCTTGTATAATACAAGCCATTCTCTCTACACCCATACCAGTATCAATATTCTTACTAGGAAGTTCAGGATATTCTTCTCTCTTCAAACCTTCAGTAGCATTAAATTGACTAAGTACATTATTCCATATTTCAATATAACGGTCATTTTCAATCTCTTCTTGTAATAACTTAATACCTAATCCCTCTTTATCATATGCTTCTCCTCTGTCGTAGAAGATTTCCGTATCAGGTCCCGATGGCCCTGGTCCTATCTCCCAAAAATTACTATCAAGTTTTATCAAATGAGAAGGTTTAACACCTAAACTAATCCATTTATTATAAGAATCAACATCATCAGTATAAACCGTAATATAAAGTTTATCCTTATCCATATCAAAATATTTAGGACTAGTAAGTAATTCCCAAGCCCAAGTAAGAGCCTCATCCCTAAAATAATCACCAATACTAAAATTACCTAACATCTGAAAGAAAGTATGGTGTCTAGCAGTCTTACCTACCTCTTCAATATCTCCTGTTCTAATACACTTCTGACAACTTACAAGTCTTCTATTACTAGGAACTACAGTTCCATCAAAATATTTCTTAAGTGGTGTAACACCAGCATTAATCCAAAGTATTGTTGGATCATTAATCGGTATTAAAGGAGCAGAATCAACCTCTGTATGTCCCCTTTCACAAAAGAAATCTAAATACATTCTAATAATCTCATTACCAGTTAATTTTTTCATTATTTCATCGTCTCCTTATATATATTATATATATCTTTTTCCAACCCCTCTAAAGTATCATTAGTAACAACATAATCAACATCATTATAATTATCCATTGCAACCTCAGTAATATGTGCCTGCTGCTTATTATCTAAACTAGTTTCAAAATTAATTCTATTAACCTTAATAACAACCACATTATCAAACTTTTCTCTAACACTCTCTATCTCTCTAGGAAGTCTAATATCAGGTACAATAATAGCATCATAAAAATAAGAATAAATCTCAATATCATCAAGTTGTCTATCAATAAACATTTCAGCCTTATTAAGTTTATTTCTAATAACATCAGTACCAAGTTCTTGAAGTAAATCTCTAGGTTTAGATTCTTCACTACCATCCCAGTCAGTCATCTCCATAGCATAAAATCTAATATACTTACCCGCTCGTGAATATATAACCTTCTTACCATCTTCTTCGTAGAACTTCTTTAAGAATCCCGCTATCGTATCCTTACCATGTCTTGCCCTACCACAAATCAAATATATCATAGGTTTTCTATTTTCTATATTCATAACTATCCCTCCTCAAGATATTTCCCTTTAATTATATCAAATAATAAGTCATAAGTAAATTATTTTTACAACATAATTTTACACAAAAACAAATAAATATAAAAAACTAATATATTTTCCTTGATAAAAAACCAAATAAAATGATATAATCTAAATAGAGGTGGAATATAAATGAACAAAAAGAATAAAAGTGGTAAATTAATAGTAATAGTAGGAATATTATCAATAATAATAGTAACCATATGTGCCTTCGGTAAAAACTATATAACCCATAAATATTACGAATATACAATAGAAAAAAAATACTCAAAAACTACTCCAAATAATTACTATCTAGAAGACAATTTTAACTATGTAGATAACTATACAGAAATGGGTATAAAAAGTAGAAAAGAATTAATAAACTTCATATATTATGCACTAAATAGTGGAATAAAGACTACAGAAAGATATATCGAAGAAGACTATACAAATTATACAGAAGATATAAATATCTTAACTCAAAATGATGGCGAAGGCTTTAAAGAAACAATATCACTTTTAAATAATTTTGTTCATCCATATAATAGTTCAAATAACATAAAAATAAGTTATGGTGGAAAATATAAAATAGGAATAACAATAAATAAAGCCTATACAGAAGAAGAAATAACAAAAATAAATGAAGTAGTAGATAAAGTAATAAAAGAAAAAATAAACAACAATATGCCAACCAAAGAAAAAATAAAAGTAATACATGACTACATAATAGATAATGCCCAGTATGATAAACTAAAATATGAAAACAAAAAAGACACAACATATAAATCAAATACAGCCTATGGAGTTTTAATCGAAGGATATGGAACATGTAATGGCTACTCTGACGCTATGGCTATTTTTCTAAACAAATTAAATATAATAAACTATAAAATAAACAATGAAGAACATATATGGAATCTAGTCTATTTAGATGGAAAATGGTACCACTTAGATTTAACCTGGAATGACCCAATAAGTGATACCAATATAACTAGAGATACCTACTTTCTAATAACAACAAGACAGTTAGAAGAACTAAAAGATGGTACCCATAACTATGATAAAACAATATTTACAGAAGCCAAATAAGAAGGACTATTCCTTCTTTTTAAAATAATAAATAAATATAAAAAAAATACTACCTATAACAGCACATATCATATCAGAAATAGTATCATATAAACCAATATCAATATATCCACCATACTTATCAGTAAAAGAAATACCATTAACATTAACATCATAAATATCAATACTAAGAGGTTTATCTCCATCTAAAGACAAATAAGTAGAAGAAATATTATTAATAACAGTATCCTTCTGCATATCACTCTTAAATATCCTATCAATAGAAAACTCTCCTATCTCCCAAACACTCTCACACATCATAGCAAAAGAAAAAATAAATAAAATAGTAACTATTCTAGATAATTTATATCTTTTAATAATAGATATACCTATATAAGAAATAACAAAAGAACTATAAATATGCATAATAATATCAAAATAACTAACTCTCGTATAAAAATGATATACTTCTCCTAAAACCTCAGTAGTAATAATAAATATATATATTAAGAGTTCTAATTGTCTACTATAATTTAACTTCTTTATAAAATAACTACTAATAATCATTAATACTAAAGATAATAAACCTGCTACCATCGTAGTTATATCACATTTTATTAACCCTATTATAAAATAAAATATAACTATTGTTCTCATTAATACAATTAATTTCTTCATACATTCACCTAATTAACTATATGTCTTAATTATTATTATATACAAGATAAGCCTAAGTATAGTCTTATCTTGTTATGAATAGCCTATCATAATAGTCTATTCATAAATAATAAGATATCATATTCACAGTGAATACTTTCTAACTTAGATATATACTATAGTAAAAGAAGATACTCTCGTATCTCCCTACTTCCCTGTCGTTATAAGTACTTCATTATATATATCACTTCCACTAGTACTACTAGGTACAGTACCTGTTACAAACTTAGTAGTAGTATCACTTCCATTAATAGCATATATCCATAGTAATGAATTACTTCCATTATAATATATCTTCTTTAAATTAGGATTATCTATATATGTTCTTCCTGTAATATCAATAGTTTGTGTTCTATTGGATGAAGAAAATACAGTATGACTTATACTTGTTAATTTAGAATTATTTCCTATATATACATAATTTAAATTATTATAAGAAAATGCACTATTTCCTATTTTTGTTACTGAATCTGGCAAAATTATACTTATTAATTGATTATGACTAAAAGCATTATACTCTATTGTTGTTACTGAATCTGGTATCACTATACTTGTTAATTGATTATCAGAAAATGCACCATATCCTATTGTTGTTATCGAATTAGGTATAACTATACTTGTTAATTGATTACTGCCAAATCCTGATAATGAAGTTACTGAATCTGGTATTGTTACACTTATTAATTGATTACCATAAAATGCCTCACCCCCTATTGTTGTTACTGAATTTGGAATAACGACACTGGTTAATTGATTACGTCCAAATGCACCATATCCTATTGTTGTTACTGAATTTGGTATGACTATACTTGTTAATTTATTAAGTTCAAATACACTATTTCCTATTGTAGTTAATGAATTCGGTATTGTTACACTTATTAATTGATTACTAGAAAATGCACCATACTCTATTGTTGTTACTGAATTTGGCAAGCTTATATTTGTTAATTGATTTGAAGAAAATGCTCTATCTCCTATTGTTGTCACTGAGTCCGGTATTATTACACTTGTTAAATGTCTATTATAAAATGCTCCACTACAACTTCCATAACTGCAAGTTGCTTTATTTATTGAAGTTATTTTATATCCATCTATATTCTTTGGTATTATTACATTAGTTATTGTTTCATAACCTTCAGAATTACCTTCATAACATAAATAATTAGTTATTGACGCTGTTTTATTTGTTTCATCTTTAGAAATACTGAAACAATAATCTGGTGTTGGTACTAATTGTTCTGCTTCAGAACTTATATTACCGCTAAAGGTCGCTGAAGTAATATCATTACCTGCTAGATTATTATCTATATAGATTACTACTATATATTTATTTACTTCTGTATTAGATAGTTCCATTTTATATAATAGTTTTTTATCATTACTAGTAATATTACCTATTGCTACTATATCAAATGATTGATTAAGCAGAGATGTTGTATTTATATTAGTTGGATTAGTTATAGTACTAGTATTTTTTAGCACTACATATTTTAAAGCACCTTTACTATCTCCTGTAGTAAATACATCTGATATATTAGTTACATTTAAATAGATAGAACCTAATCCTTCTATACCACAATTACTGTTTATACCTATATTTACTCCAGATACTCCTACTCCCTCTTTAATAGTAAACTTACCATTACTAATTAAATCTTCTTCATTTATTAGTTTTAAACTTCCTGATATATTATTTCCTTTAGTATAGTCTATAGTAAAACAATTAGTATTTATACCTATATTTATCATGGTACTATTCCAAGTTAATATAGCATATGTTATACCTGATATTACGATTAATAAAAGTATTACTCCTAGTACTATTAATTTCTTTTTCTTTTCCATAGATAATCATTCCTTACTTTTTACTTTCATATTAAGTTTATCATATATTTAAATAAATTACAATAAGTTATAACAAAATATTTTATTATAAAGACTATTTTAATAGGCTTTATAATACCACGGAAGACTACAGGCTGAAGTGAAAAAAAAGAAAACTCACTTATAGTGAGTTATACTCTTAATTTATCTTGTTTCATAATATAATATGTTACTACACCAACAGCAATAGTACCAATTATAATTATATATACTAGTAGGCTACCAGTCTGTACTGGAGTTGGTTCAGGAGTATTAGTAAATACTAATATATTATCATCTACTGTTTTAGTATCCATCTTAACTGTACCATCTTCTAGGATAGTAAACTCTAATTTCTTATCAGAAAGTTCATATCCTTTAGGTGCTTTAGTTTCATATAAATAATATGTACCAGGTGCTAAATGAAACTTAGTTATATCTGTAGTAGAAGTCCAAGTTAAACTTTTACCATCTAAATCTTCTTTTAAATTACCATCTTTATCAGTAATTACAAGGGTTGCTCCTGGCAACTCTGTTTTACCATTTATACTTTTCTTAGATATATATATTATTATTGGGTCATTCTCCATCTCTACATAACTTGTTTCTTTACCATCTATTGTTATTTTATTATTACTTGTAACAGTAAACTTTATAACCTTAGTATTTTTAATATATCCCTTAGGAGCAGTAGTCTCCTCTAAGGTATATTCTCCTGGTGATAATGATATTGGCTCCGGATTACCTTTTGTAGTAATTGTTTGTACTGGCTTACCACTACTATCTTTAATAACTAGGGTTGCTCCTGCTAATTCTTTTCCTGTAATAGAGTCTACTTTAGATATCATTATTCTATCTGGAGTATTTTTTAATTCAAGAGAGGTTACTACCTTTCCATTTACTGTAATCTTACCATCTGTTCCTACGACAAATGTTATTACTTCACTACTCTTTGTATATCCTGCTGGTGCTGATTCTTCTTCTAGTGTGTAAGTTCCTGGCTCTAAGTTAGCAGAATGTACACTTCCATCAGTAGGCCATCTATCTACAACTGTTTTAGAACTATTTTTGATAACTAATACTGCTCCTTTTAGTTCTGCTGTACTAATTGTACTCTTTTTAGATATTTTTACTGGATATTTTTTAATAGTAGGAGTATAAGTAATTGTAAACTCTCCACTATCACTTCCAATTGTATTTACAGTAGAATATTTAATTAATGGTTGATAACCATCACTATTTGTATAATAATCAGCTCCTGCTATACTTCCTGATGTTCTGGCAGTAATTTTTAGTGTATCACTAGCAGTAACACTACTAGCAGGTACTTTTATATACACTGTACTACCAGATTTAACACTAACATTATTTTTACCACTTGTATCACTAGAAGTAGTAGTTAAAAATGAACCAGTTATCGACTTGCTAAACATAATAGTAATATTAGAATCATTTCCAGTTGCTGTAACAGTAAAACTTCCAACATAAAATTTTCCATCACTACTCAATGTTAGATTAGTACTATTTTCTTTAATCGTAACAGTTACCTCATCAGATGAATTATTTTCTGCCCTCAAAGCACCATCAATTAAACTCATAATTTCAGCAGTATTAGCATTAGTATTTGTTCCTGATCCAGTCTTACAAGTTCTAGTACTATAATCGAAATATTTGTTAAATGTAGTTTTATCAATAAAGTACCACATAGCAAATTGTGATATTAAATAGTCTTTTGCACTACTACCTGACCCATTTTGGAAAATATAGCCTAAAGCAGCACTATTCGTAGCAGTTCCATTTTTAGTCCAAGTATAATTAGTACTACCTGCTTTTGGCATACTTATATCATGCTTGGCACAATATACTACTTCTCCTGCAGTAGTTTTTTTACGAATTGCTGATAAACTACAATTTGTAAAGTAAGCATTACAATTTATTTGTTCATAATTATTATCACCTGCATAAATTGTAAACTCTTCAGCCTTAACCCCACTTAAACCAATAAAAAACACCCCTATCATTAAAATAAATAATTTTAATATTTTTTTACTCCTCATTTTCATATCCTCCTATGATTAAATAGTATCATAAATTAGATATTTTTTCAAGCATATTTCATAAAATAAATTATGAAATATATTATTCATAGAGGTATAACCTCTAAAAGTATAAAAGAAAATACTTATCAAAGTATTAAAAGAGCCCTTTTATATAAGGAATCTCTAGGAGTAGAAGTTGATATTAGACTTACTAAAGATAAAACTATAGTATTATCTCATAACTCTATTATTAATAATAATTATATTGAAAATATGACTTATAAAGAGATTCTTAAATATAAATATTTAACTACTCTAGATAAGATACTAGATATTAATACTAATAAAATAATTCTTCTAGATGTTAAAACTAATAATAACTATAAGTTATTTAGTGAAACCATTAATAAATATTTAGATAATACTAATAAAAATATTTATATAATGTCTTTTGATAAGAGATTTATTAAATATATTAAAACTAAATATAAAAAGGCAGTAATTAGTATATATCCTAAAAAATATAAATATAATGTAATGGTAGTTAATTATAGATTTACTTCTGACAAGAGGATATCTAATATTAATAATAAAGAAATATTTCTTTGGACAATTCATAATACTAAAGAACTAGAAGATGTTAAAAGTAAATACAAGTATATAAATGATTATTATATAATAAAAGACATGAAAGAATAAATTATTCCTTCACATCTACATAATCTCCTGAATCTAAGTATATAATACCTTTCTTACCATCTAATCCTGAATAAATACTACTATATCTATTAATCTTTGTTATTCTAGTTAAGGTTACATATACAAGATTGCCATCATTCATTTTTAGTAAGAATCTTTCACTATCTACTTCATTAGGTGAATATACTATTTCTGATATTTTTAATAAAATATCATCATTAATAAGAGAAAACTTAGTTACAAATTTCTCTAATATACTAGATATATCTCCTTCTATTACAGGAGCATTAATTATATTATAACTATTATCTATGATATTACCATCTTCCATAATAAGTTTATTATTATATATACCAAGAACTTTATTTTCTGTAATATAAATATATACTTTACCCCAAAACTTCTTTTGTACTTTAACACTTTTGATATAATTATTCCTAGAAATATTTTTTGTAATACTTCTCGATGTTGTTTCTATAAATGATGGATAATTTGTTATATTAGCTATTTCTATTATTTCTTTATCTGATAATATATTATTACCTATTATATATATATTCTTTATAGGTAATCTCTTTAAATAAAGATATGATAAAACAATTATACCAATAATTAGTAATGTTACTAATATTTTTTTTATTTTTAGTTTTCTTTTCTTTACTTTAACCTTTATCTTCTTTTTTTTTGGCATACTTATCACCTAATTATTTCTTGTTCTAATATTAAATCTATGTCATAAAGAATCTTTATTCTTTCTCTAATATAGTCTATTAACATTATAATATCTTCATAAGTAGCGTCATTATTATTTACAATGAAATTAGCATGCTTGCGGCTTACTAAGGCTCCTCCATGAGAGTATCCTTTAAGACCTGCTTCTTCAATTAACCTACCTGCTGAATCTCCAGGAGGATTTCTAAATACTGATCCCGCTGTCGGTCTATTAATGGGCTGTGTTGTTATTCTTCTTTCTCTTCGGTCATCCATTATTTTTCTTATTTCTTCTTTATCTTTATGTTTCATTTTAAATGTTGTCTCTATAACAATATATTCTTTGTTTCTTTTTAGAAGAGAATCACGATAACTATACTCTAATTCTTTATTTGTTAGGGTTATTAGTTCTAAGTCTTTATCTAGTACTTTTACTTCTTTTACAATCATAGACATATCTTCATTATAAGCACCAGCATTCATTGCAGTACTTGCTCCTACTAAACCTGGAATACCTCCGGCAAAAGCAAGACCATATAAATTATTATTCATACATATATTAGCAAGTTTGATTAGGGATACTCCTGCCTCTGCCTTTACTATGTTACCTTCTACTGTTACATTATTTAATCTATCTAATTTTATTACTACACTGAAATGAGGACGGGCTAAAATTACATTAGAGCCTCCTCCTAGAATTATATATTTTATACAATACCCTTTTAAAAAAGTAATAAAATTAGTTAACTCTAGTACAGTAGAGGGATATACTAAATAATCTGCTGTACAATCTAGTTTATAAGTATTATATTTTTTTAAGTTTACATCTTTATAATATTCATAATTTCTAATAAAATTTTCTATCATTTATTATCAAATCCTTTAATATGTTATATATTCTTGTACTACTATCTTTTATTCCAATACTTCTTAAACTTGTCTTTATTTCTTTTAATTTATCTTTATCATTTAGTGTTTTATCTATTAGTTCTATTAGACTTCGGTCAGTCATATCTTTTTCTTCTAAGATAATACCTGCTCCTGTACTTACTAAATCCATAGCATTTTTATATTGATGGTTATTTACTACATATGGACTAGGTATAAATATGGATGGTACTTCTAATGCTGTTATTTCACTAATAGTAGAGGCTCCTGCTCTTGTCACCATTAAATCTGTTATTTTCATAACTGAAGGCATTTCATAAATAAATGGTAATACTTTTACATTATCTGGTACTCTTCTATCTTTTACTTTATCATAGTAACTATTTCCTGTAACGATGATTACATTATAGTTCTTTCCTCTAAACTTATCTATAAAACTAAATATTTTATCATTTATACTTCTACTTCCAAGTGAACCCATAACTATTAAAACTAATTTTTTATCTTTGTTAAGTCCTAGTTTTTCTTTAGTTGTTGGTTTTATACTAAGGGCTTTCTCACTACATGGATTACCAGTTAAAACAGCCTTATCTTTAGGAAAATCTTTTATTGTACTTTCAAAAGATACTCCTACTTTATCTGTATATCTAGATAAGAACTTATTTGCTAATCCTACAACACTATTTTGTTCATGAATAAATGTTTTCTTTCCTAACTTTTTAGCAGCATATATTACTGGAGCAGTTACATAACCACCACAACCGATAACTATATCTGGATCAAAATCTTTTATAATCATCTTTGCTTTTTTTATTGCTGATATAAAGCATGTTATTGTTTTTATATTATCTAATGTTAATTTTCTTTTTAATCCTCTTACTTCTAATGCTTCATATCTATATCCTAAACTAGGTATTAAATCTTTCTCCATTCTATCTGTAGTTCCTATATATAGTATCTCACTATCTGGTTCTTCTTCTTTTATTTTATTTATTATTGCAAGAGCAGGATATATATGTCCTCCTGTTCCTCCTGCTGATATTATTACTCTCACCAATATCACTCTCCTACTACATTATATCAAAATTATTTGAAAAAAGATATACTTTTTATTTGTTTTGTATATTATATGTGGTTTGGTATCTTTTAACTTAGATAATGATATAGCAAAAGAAAGATACTATTGTATCCTCCTATTCTATTACTATTTGAAATGGGTTTGAACTTGAACCTGTTGTTCCACTTTTTAATTTAGTTAATGATTTTAAATATACTGTTGGATATATTGCCTTTGCTAAATATACTTTATCTAATTTAAATATGCCTGTTGAAGGTATGTAATATGCATATGTTGTTGTTACGGTAGAAACTGAAGTCGTTCCAAGTGTCCATGTATCAGATGTTATTACACTATGCATCCAATTATTGTTTGTGCAGGCTGCAGTTCTATCATATTGAGCATTTGTTGCTGTACATGTACTTAAATCTGTTGCATACATGTAATCTGATAGATTTGGTAATGCAATCTTACCTGTCCATGTTGAAGAGTATGATGTATATGCTTTATCTTCGCTAGTGTATACTACATTTGCTGTTCCAGTACCACCATATCCTATTCTCCAAGTCGACTCAGATATCATACCTCTTGTAGTGGAATTTTTTATTCCAATTTTACTCATATCTAATGATTTAGATGGTGGTGGTGCACCTGTACCAAAATAGTATATGACTTTACCTGCTGTATCACCATTATAATACTTTTCATTCAAAAGTACTTTAATAGAAGATCTTGTCCAATCAGCTGTATTACCAGCAGATGAAGTGTTATTTGTATGATCTCTAGCTAGTGTGTCAATCGGATCATTTCTAATTATCTTAACTTTGCCATTAAAGATACCTATTATTCTCCATAACTCACATGTATCTGCGTTTTGATTAGAATAATCAGTACAATTAAAGTATATATAATTATTAGAGTTAAGTCCATAGTATCTGATATTACCATCATCTAATGGTGTGGATAATTTTCCTTTTCTATCATTCATAAGTCCTACAGAAGAGGCAAGATTATATGTAACACTATTATTATTTGTAGTACTTTTACTAGCATTATCATACAAATTAACAATATGGTTAACTAAATAAGCATCATCTTCATTATCTTCTTTTATACTAACTCCATCAGGTATTATTTTATATGGTTTTTGGTAAGTGCCAAGGCTAGTACCACTGATTAAAGTTTCTACATCAAGAACAAGCGTCGGATGTATAGATTTAGCCTCATATACATTAGTTGATGAAAATAATCCTGTTGAAGGTATGTAATATGCATATGTTGTTGTTACGGTAGAAACTGAAGTCGTTCCAAGTGTCCATGTATCAGATGTCATTACACTATGCATCCAATTACTATTTGTGCAGGCTGCAGTTCTATCATATTGAGCATTTGTTGCTGTACAAGTACTTAAATCTGTTGAATACATATAATCTGATAGATTTGGTAAGGCAATCTTTCCTACCCAATTTGGTGAGTATGATGTATATGCTTTATCTTCACTAATGTATACGTTATCAGCGGATCCAGTGTCACCATATCCTATTCTCCAAGTCGACTCAGATATCATATCTCTTGTTGCAGCATTTTTAATTCCAATTTTGCTCATTTCTAATGATTTAGATAGTGGTGGTGCACCTGTACCAAAATAATATATGACTTTGCCTGCTGTATCACCATTATAATACTTTTCATTCAAAAGTACTTTAATAGATGATCTTGTCCAATCAGCTGTATTACCAGCAGATGAAGTGTTATTTGCATGATCTCTAGCAAGGGATTCAATTGATTCATTTCGCATTATCTTAACCTTTCCATCAAATACTCCGACTACTCTCCATGTCTCACAAGTATCAGCAGTTTGATTAGAATAATCAGTACAATTAAAGTAGATATAATTATTGGGATTTACTCCATAATATCTTATATTTTCATCATTTAAAGGAGTAGATAATTTTCCTTTTCTATCACTCATAAGTCCTACTGAGGAAGCAAGATTATATGTAACACTATTATTATTTGTAGCACTCTTACTAGCATTATCATATAGATTAACAATGTATTTTTCTAAAGTATTAGCATTTTGATTATCTACGATTGTTGTACCACTAGGTATAATTTTATATGGATTTCTATATTCTCCAGTAGTTTTTTTGCTTATCATTACATCTGTTTTTAAATATAATGTTGGATATATTGCTTTTGCTAAATATACTTTATCTAAATTAAATATGCCTGTTGAAGGTATGTAATATGCATATGTTGTTGTTACGGTAGAAACTGAAGTCGTTCCAAGTGTCCATGTATCAGATGTTATTACACTATGCATCCAATTATTGTTTGTGCAGGCTGCAGTTCTATCATATTGAGCATTTGTTGCTGTACATGTACTTAAATCTGTTGCATACATGTAATCTGATAGATTTGGTAATGCAATCTTACCTGTCCATGTTGAAGAGTATGATGTATATGCTTTATCTTCGCTAGTGTATACTACATTTGCTGTTCCAGTACCACCATATCCTATTCTCCAAGTCGACTCAGATATCATACCTCTTGTAGTGGAATTTTTTATTCCAATTTTACTCATATCTAATGATTTAGATGGTGGTGGTGCACCTGTACCAAAATAGTATATGACTTTACCTGCTGTATCACCATTATAATACTTTTCATTCAAAAGTACTTTAATAGAAGATCTTGTCCAATCAGCTGTATTACCAGCAGATGAAGTGTTATTTGTATGATCTCTAGCTAGTGTGTCAATCGGATCATTTCTAATTATCTTAACTTTGCCATTAAAGATACCTATTATTCTCCATAACTCACATGTATCTGCGTTTTGATTAGAATAATCAGTACAATTAAAGTATATATAATTATTAGAGTTAAGTCCATAGTATCTGATATTACCATCATCTAATGGTGTGGATAATTTTCCTTTTCTATCATTCATAAGTCCTACAGAAGAGGCAAGATTATATGTAACACTATTATTATTTGTAGTACTTTTACTAGCATTATCATACAAATTAACAATATGGTTAACTAAATAAGCATCATCTTCATTATCTTCTTTTATACTAACTCCATCAGGTATTATTTTATATGGTTTTTGGTAAGTGCCAAGGCTAGTACCACTGATTAAAGTTTCTACATCAAGAACAAGCGTCGGATGTATAGATTTAGCCTCATATACATTAGTTGATGAAAATAATCCTGTTGAAGGTATGTAATATGCATATGTTGTTGTTACGGTAGAAACTGAAGTCGTTCCAAGTGTCCATGTATCAGATGTCATTACACTATGCATCCAATTACTATTTGTGCAGGCTGCAGTTCTATCATATTGAGCATTTGTTGCTGTACAAGTACTTAAATCTGTTGAATACATATAATCTGATAGATTTGGTAAGGCAATCTTTCCTACCCAATTTGGTGAGTATGATGTATATGCTTTATCTTCACTAATGTATACGTTATCAGCGGATCCAGTGTCACCATATCCTATTCTCCAAGTCGACTCAGATATCATATCTCTTGTTGCAGCATTTTTAATTCCAATTTTGCTCATTTCTAATGATTTAGATAGTGGTGGTGCACCTGTACCAAAATAATATATGACTTTGCCTGCTGTATCACCATTATAATACTTTTCATTCAAAAGTACTTTAATAGATGATCTTGTCCAATCAGCTGTATTACCAGCAGATGAAGTGTTATTTGCATGATCTCTAGCAAGGGATTCAATTGATTCATTTCGCATTATCTTAACCTTTCCATCAAATACTCCGACTACTCTCCATGTCTCACAAGTATCAGCAGTTTGATTAGAATAATCAGTACAATTAAAGTAGATATAATTATTGGGATTTACTCCATAATATCTTATATTTTCATCATTTAAAGGAGTAGATAATTTTCCTTTTCTATCACTCATAAGTCCTACTGAGGAAGCAAGATTATATGTAACACTATTATTATTTGTAGCACTCTTACTAGCATTATCATATAGATTAACAATGTATTTTTCTAAAGTATTAGCATTTTGATTATCTACGATTGTTGTACCACTAGGTATAATTTTATATGGATTTCTATATTCTCCAGTAGTTTTTTTGCTTATCATTACATCTGTTTTTAAATATAATGTTGGATATATTGCTTTTGCTAAATATACTTTATCTAAATTAAATATGCCTGTTGAAGGTATGTAATATGCATATGTTGTTGTTACGGTAGAAA
>USIB01000010.1 GCA_900554615.1 uncultured Mycoplasmatota bacterium
TGTTCTAGGGGGGGGGATGTTTTCAAGACTTATAAGTAAAGGCTTTATAAGTAATATAATAAATAATAAAGACTATGAAATAACTAGTAGAGATACTAGAGATTTTTCATAGTTTTTTTGTGTTGGAGGAGGAAATATTTATGGATATATCATTTATAGTAAAAAATAAGAAAAAGATTATAGTAGGAGTTATTATTTTATTAATATTATTAATAGGTCAGTCTCTTGTTAACTCTACATATTCGTTATTTTATCATGAGGATACAGCAGCAAATATTGACGCTTATAGTACAGGATTATTATCTATTATTGCAAGTAGTAAGGGAGAAAATATTAGTTTAGGTAATGCTCTTCCTATGTCTGATAGTGAAGGAGAAACTACTACGCCTTATACATTTACTATTAAGAATATTGGTAACTTAGATTATAAGTTTGATGTTAAGTTATTATCAACCGCTGGTAGTGATATAACAATTGATTCTAGATATATTAAAGTTAAAGTAGATGATGGGAGTCCTGCTACTTTATCTAGTTTATCAAATAGTATTATTAAAAGTGATATTACTTTGGCAAGTGGAGAGAGTATAGATATTAGAATTAGAGTATGGCTAAGTAGCGATACTCCTAATACTCAAATAGGTAAAGTATTTAATTCTAAAATAGTTACTGACGGGCAAGCAGTATATACTAGTAGTAATAATAAAATGCCTGCTGCAGAAACATTAAATAGGCTTAATAAATTAAATGATACTATAGTACTTGCTAGTGATACTCCTGATTTTACTACAGTAAGTGGGAGTAATGGAGTTAAATATGTTAATGGTAGTCAGTCTGCTACTGGAGTGGGAGATGGTACTAAAGGTATATATGCTGCAGAAGACGATTTAGGTACTAGTTATTACTTTAGAGGAGCGGTAGATAATAACTATGTTAAGTTTGCAAACTTTTACTGGAGAATAATAAGAATAAATGGAGATGGAAGTATAAGAATGATATATGCAGGTACTAGTGCTCATGCTAACGGGGAAGAAGAAACTGATAGTCATGTGGAAGAAATAGAATATAATGAAAATGATGCTGATAATACTTATGTAGGGTATATGATTGGTACTCCAGGTGCTTCAACATATGCAGATACACATAGTAATACTACAGACAGCACTATAAAAGGAGTAATAGATACTTGGTATAAAACAAATATAGAAGATAAAGGATATTCATCCTATGTAGCAGATGCAATATATTGTAATGATAGAAGTATAGCAAATGATAGTGCAACTAATACTATGTTAACTAAAATTAATTCTTCTCATGTTAACACAGGATTAGGCTATGGAACTAATTTAACAGCGTATGGAGGATTTAAGAGAAACTGGGTAGACCATACACCAAGTTTAGTATGTCCTAATGAAAATGATAAGTTTACAACAGATAACACGCTAGGAAATGGAAAGTTAACATATCCAGTAGCATTAATAACATCAGATGAGGTTTCATATGCAGGAGGATTTGCTTATGATTATAATATTAGAAGTTTTATTACTAATACAGACTTTTATTTATATACCCCTTCTTATTCCTATTGGACGCTGACTCCATGTTACTTTACTGGCGAGCTTCCTATGGTGGATTCTGTCTTTGTTAATGGTCGTCTCGGCTATGTTAATGCCAGTTTTTTTAGTATCGTGGTACGACCTGTCCTATCAATTAACTCTAATGCTATAACTGGAGGAAGTGGTACAATGAATAATCCATTTACTGTAGGTTAATAATTAATACTTAAGAAGATACTAGTTTATCTTCTTTTTATCTGTATATCTCTAAGTTAGAAAGTTTACACCGTGAATATGATATCTTATAATAGTTCATATATAGACTATTTATAGTAGGCTATATATGACAAGATAAGACTATCAGGCTTATCTTGTATATGTTGATACCATAAGGGATAGTTAAGAGAGTACTTAGTGCTTTCTTTTTTAGTTAGGAGATATACACTTTAAAAAAAAAATAAAAATTATTACAAAAATAATTTTAAAATGTTAAAAAATGTGGTAGAATATATTATGAGTAGGAAAGGTGATATTAATGGATAGTGTTCTTTTAATTACAATATCTGCCTTTATATTGGCTGTAATACTTATTATAGTTACGATTATTATCATCAAAAGAAACCAAAATAAGAAGTATAAAAAAGAAATTGAAGAATTAGATATTAGAAAAAATAGTTTGATAGGAGTATCTGTACTTAGTGAAATAACTAAGGTTAAAGAACTTATTAAGACTGATAATTTAAAAGATAAGTTAGAAGATTGGGATAATACTTTTATAAATATTAGAGATGAAAAGATACCTGAACTTACTGATTTAATATCAGATGCAGACTTTTTAATAGATAGAAAAGATTATAAACAAGCAATTAGAAAGATAGCAAATATTGAAATTGAGATTAATTCTCTTAAGAAAAAGACTGACCATTTACTTGATGAGGTTAGGTTAATAACTAATTCAGAAGAAAGAAATAGAGCACTTATTACTAAATTAAAAATAGTATATCGTGAAGACCAAAATAAGTACGAAAGAACGAAAAAAGAATATGGGGAAATTGGTGTATATATAGAAGAAGAAATAGAAAGAATAGATAATTTATTTGCAGAGTTTGAGAAGGCTATGGATAATAATGATTATGTATCTGTTGAGAAAAAAATAAATATTCTAGATGATAAGATAAATAAACTTGGGAAGTTACTTGAAGATATACCTACTATTGTTCTTATGGCTACAGTACTTGTACCAAATAAGATAGATGAGGCTATAACTTATTATTATAGAATGAAAAGAGATGGATATCCTCTTGATTATCTTAATGTTGAATATAATATTAAAGAAATAAAGAAAAAAGTTGATAATATTATTGATAATTTAAAGAAATTAGAATTGGGAGAATCTATTATTGAACTTAAGACTTTTATTGAATATTTTAATCAGTTATATAATGATTTTGATAAAGAAAAAGAGTGTAAAGATATATTTAGACAAAATATAAAAGAACTTGGTTATAAAATAGATAATATAAATAAGGTAGTTAGGGATATATATCTTCAGATAGATGATATTAAATATAATTATAATTTATCTGATGAAGATATTAATAAGTTTAGTATTTTGAATAAGAACTTAGAGAAAATTAATCAGGATTATAAGATATTAGTAGACCAAGGTAAAATGAAGAACTTTGCTTATTCTAAGTTAGTAGATGAATTAAATGGGTTATCTTTGAAATTATCTAGATTACAAGATGATTTAGATTTTCAATTAAGGTCAATTACTAGTATGAAAGATGATGAGACTAGGGCAAGGGAACAATTATCAACAATTGAGAACTTACTTAAGAAATCTAAATATAGATTAAAAGATTATAAGATTCCAGTAATTCCGAGTAGTTATTATATTGAACTTACTGAGGCACAAGACGCTATTAGAGAAATAGTTAAAGAATTAAGTAAGAAACCTATAGTAATTAAAATATTAAATATAAGAGTGGATACTGCTAGAGACTTAGTATTTAAGATATATAATAAGACTAATGATATGATAAAGATTGCTAGTAGTTGTGAAAAAGTAATTGTCTATGGTAATAGATATAGAAGTACTTATGAAGAGATTGATATTGCTCTTACTAAGGCAGAGGAATTATTTAAAAGAGGTAAATATAAAGAATCTTTAGATTTGTCATTAAAGAGTTTAAGTTTTATTGATAAAAATATTAGTGAAAAAATATAAAGTTATTGATTTTTGTGATAAATTATGTTATTCTAAATATAGAGTAAATAGGGAGGAAATATAATGCAAGCAGTTGTTGATTTTTTATTAGAATATTATGTGTGGATTTTGGTTGTCTTAGTAATACTATTAATTACGGTAGTAGGTTTTCTAGCGGATACTAAGAAAAAGAAAAGAATGAGAGAAAAGGTTAATAGTGAGGGAGATAATACGAATAATTATGGAGTAGATAATAATTTACCTCCAGTTAATGATTTTGGGGCTATGAATAATACTTATAATAATCCTCAAATAGATAATAGTTTTGGTAATAATTCATATAATCAAAATATGATGAATGATGGAGTATATAATAATAGTATTAATACTATGAATAATAATATGAACTCATTTGATAATAATATGAATATGGGTATGAATAATAATTTCTTTAATAATACTCCAGAGGTTAATAATTTTGAGCCTAGACCAGTAGAGGCTACTTCGATTATGAATAATTCTAATGTAGGTGTTTCACCTTATGGTGTTAATAATGTGGAGACTCCCGTTAACGCACCAGTAAATAATATGCAAAATGTAATGCCAGGAGTTAATGCAAATCCAGTGGGACCTATGCCTAATGTTAATCCTGCTCCAGTAATGGATACTCCAGTGCAGGCACCAGTTAATAATATGATGCCTAATCAGGTAAATAATGTAGTTCCAAATACTAATGTAGTTAATACTCCAGAGGTTAATAATACTATGAATGCTATGCCTCAAAGTGTAGCATCAGGAGTAGTTCAAACACCTAGTCCTATGCCAAATGTAAATAATATGCAGCCAGCAGCGGCTCCTCAAGGGGCTTCAACGGGACCTGCACCAGCACCTATGCCAAATCAAATGCCTATGAATAATCAAATGAATATGGGTACTGTAAATAATGTTCCTAATGTAAATACAAATATGAATGTTAATGGAGTAAATAATATGGCTCCTAATCAGATGAATGTTAATCCAAATCAGAATATACCAACTGGTCAAAATGCTAATGTACCTAATGGTTTTGAAAATTGGAAATTGTAAGATTTAGGATAATCCTAAATCTTTTTTGTAAGAAATGAGGTATTTAAATGAATAATAATCAAAATGATAATAAAGAGAATGAAGTTCAAACATATAGGGCTTCTAGTGTTAATTTAAATACAGGAATAAGTAATCCAAGTATTAATATTAATGATACAATGAATATGAATATTCAGAATATGAATAATAAAGGTAGTGCTGGTAATATAATGCCAAGTAATAAGGTACCAGAAGTGCCTATTGGTGATAATAAGATAGGTAATATAGATAGTAATAAAAGTAATAATATAGAAGAAAATAAAATACAAGAAAAAAAGACTAAGTCTAAGACTAGTCAAATAATTAAGATATCTGTGTTAGTAGTAGTTATTATATTAATTATTATACTATTAATTCCAATAATTCTTAATAGTTTAAATTATTAACATTTGATAGTTTAATAATTAAGTCAAAGTTATCATCACTAGCCATAATGTTTTTATGGTTTTGGTGACATTTACTACAGTTATAAATGATTTTATAACTGTTTTTATATTTTTCAATACCAATAGGTTTCATTAATCCTTTACAATCACATAATCTATCACCTGGCATAATATCTAGATGTTTAGAATATAAACAGTAGGGACAATGGTCTCTAGCGGTATATCCAAGTTTTTTAACTTTATTACCACAATTTTCACAAATAAAATCTTCATCAATCATATTAAACTTTTTCATAAGATAATTGTATCAAACTTTTAATAAAAAATCTATTATTTATAGACAATTTCTTTAATTGGCTATAAATAACCCTCTAAGACCTTAGGCTTAGAGGGATAATAAAAATAGTTAATAATAAGGATAAGGTCCATATGGTTGCATAGGTCTAGGTGGGCCATAATATACAGGATATGGTCTAGGATAGAAAGCAGGAGCAAGAAGTCCACCAGTTATTCCTCCTAAAATAAATGGAGCAGCAAAACCTCCAGCAAATCTATCATTTTGATATGGATAGTAAACTCTTCTATTATACATAACTTTTCTCCTCTCTACTAATAGTATATAGAAAAATAGACTATATGTGAAAAATATACTTTATTTATTTAAAAAAATCTTGTATAATATAATATGTATTAAGGAGGCATATATGGAGGAAGTAATATTTAAAAGTGATGATTTAGTAATAATGAGTTTAATAAATTATTTTATTACAGAGAAAAACTATAATCCAATGATAATACATGGTGTTAGAGATGAGATATGGTTAGAGAATCTAACAGAAGAATATAAAATAGTAAGAATAGTATCACATCATATACATAATAAAGAACAATTAGATTTTGATAAGTTTAAATTAAATAGAATAGTAAAACAAGTAAAGAAGAAAACTTTATCACTTAGAATAAAAGTACTTAATATTTATACTGATATAGAAGATGAAAAGATATTATCTAATGATGATGTTTTAATAAATAAAGAAGAAGATATTAATAGTCCAAAATTAATAGATGCTTTTCCTAATATTGTAGAGAAGACTAAAAGAGATGAAAATGGACTAGAGTATTTTATAAAGGTTACAGATAATATTAATAAAAGGAATGAAGCAAAGAGTAATGAGGCTGAAAAGATATTTAAGCGTAAGAAGCCTACTGTTACATATGGTATAATATTTATATGTATATTAATGTTTATTTTGATGTATATATTTGGAAATGGCTCAGAAGATAATTATACTTTACTTTTATTTGGGGCTAACTTAGATGTTTTAACTAAGGGAGGAGACTACTATAGATTAGTTACTTCGATGTTTTTACATATAGGTATTTGGCATTTATTTGTTAATATGTATTCTTTATATGTATTAGGAAAAGAAGTAGAAAATACATTAGGAAGAAGAAAATATTTAATTATATATTTACTTAGTGGAATAGCGGGTAGTATATTATCTCTTGCATTTAATCATAATATAATATGTGCTGGAGCCTCAGGAGCAATATTTGGTATTATGGGGGCTATATTATATTTTGGTTATTATTATAGGGCTTATTTGGGAAGTACTATTATAAACTCTATATTACCTGTAATAATATTAAACTTAATAATTGGATTTTTAGATACTGGTATAGATAATGCTGCTCATATAGGTGGTTTAGTAGGAGGCATATTACTTACTATGACTCTTGGTATACCTGATAAGTCTAATAAGATAAGTAAAATTAATGGATTAATATTAACTATAATATATTTTGTGTTTATAATATATTTAGCGTTTATTAGATAAAGATATAAGGATATAAAAATACTTATATCTTTTTTTAGGAAAATATATACAAATAATGTATCATGTGATACAATATAGTTAAGAGAGGAGGATAAATGGCTAAGAAGATAGTAATTACTAAAGATAAAATATTAGAGGCTGCTTTTAAGATAGTTAGAGAAAAGGGGATAGAAGAAGTAAGTAATAGAACTATTGCTAAGGAATTAGATTCTTCTATTAGACCGATATATTATCAGTTTAAGAGTGCAGAAGAGTTAAAGGAAGAGTTATATAAAAGGGTAGAGAAGTATTTCTATCAATATATAACTAAGAATATGAGTGATGATATTCCATATTATAAACAAGTGGGACTTAATTATATAAATTTTGCTAGAGAAGAGAGTAATTTCTTTAAGTTATTGTTTATGACTAGTATGAAGTATTTACCTAAGGAGTTTATTAGTAGAGATGAAGAGGATTATAGAGAGATTGCTAAACTAATTAAATTAAGTACTAAACTTGATGATAATGATATTAAATCGTTTCATATGAGGATGTGGTTTTTTACCCATGGTATTGCTACATTACTTGCTACTGATACTATAGTATTAACTGATAATGCAGTAGCAGACCTTTTATCTAGTGAGTTTCAAGCGTTAATGCTTCTAGAAGAAAATAAAGATAATAAATGGATATTAAATAAAGATTGGAGAGATAATAATGAATAATTCGAAAAATATTATGTGGGGAATAGTTTTGGTAGTGATAGGTATTGTTATAGGTACTAATAATTTAGGAATAACTAATATTGATGTTTTCTTTGATGGTTGGTGGACTTTATTTATAATTGTACCTTGTTTTATTGGCTTATTTTCTAATGAAGATAAGATGGGTAATATTATTGGTCTTTTGATAGGAGTTATTCTTTTATTAGGCGTAAATGATGTTATTGATTTTGATAAGATATGGAGTTTAATGGCTACTGGTGTTATTATAATTATTGGTTTATCTTTGATATTTAAGGATATTGTAAATAGTAAAATTAATAAGAAGATAAGTGAATTAAATAAGGAAAAGAATAATAGTGATAATTATTTTGCTGCTTTTTCTGGTCAAGATATAGACTTAAGTAATAAGCCTTTTGGGGGGTGTGATGTTACGGCTTGTTTTGGTGGTATTAAGATAGATATGAGAGAGGCTAAAATAGAGGATGAAGCTATTATTAATGCTTCTAGTATATTTGGGGGAATAACTATATTGATTCCTGAAGAATATAATGTTGAGATTAAGTCTACTGGTATATTTGGTGGGGTTACTAATAAGAAAAAGAATAAGGATACTAATAAGAAGACTATATATATTAATGCTTTAAGTATGTTTGGAGGGGTTGATATTAAGTGAGTACTTCTAATAAAATAATTAAATATATATCTATATCTTTTGCTATATTTTTAACTATTACTATTATAGAGGCTATATTAAGTGGAATATATGGTATATATAGTATGGTTAAGCCTAGTAATGATAATAATGGTGATAATGATGATGTAGTAGAGATAAAAGAAGTAATTGATAGTGATATTAGTAATATTGATATGGATTTAATTTATAATAGTCTTGTTTTGAAGTATGGAGATAAATTATTGATTGAGGGAGAGAATAGTAATATTCAGTATGAGATAGAAGATGATACTTTAATAGTTAAAGAGAAGAAATATAAATGGAATGGTCGTAATAAGAAGAGAGAACTTTCTATAACTATTCCAAGAGATGTTGTTTTAAATAAGTTAAATATTGATAGTGGAGCAGGTACTGTTATTATAGATGGTTTATCTCTTGTTAGTATAGATTTGAACTTAGGAGCAGGAAGTACTAAGATTAAGGAGATTACTTGTTCTAGGGCTGATATTGATACAGGAGCAGGAGAGTTAATTATAGATAATGGTAATATTAATAATCTTGATTTGGATATGGGAGTAGGAGATGTTAATATTAGTGGTATTTTAACTGGTAATAATAAGATAGATACTGGTATTGGAGCACTTAATCTTAATTTATCTAATAGTAGTAATAATTATACTTTTAAGGTAGAAAAGGGAATTGGTAAAGTATTAATAGATAATACTAAAGTAGAAGATAATGAAGTAATAGGAAGTGGTAGTAATTATATTGTATTAAATGGTGGTATTGGTGATATAAAGGTTAATTTTGATAAGTAGAATTGTAGTATGCACTCTAAGCCCAAGGTCTATAGAGTGTTACTTATAGCCTTATGTTAAGTCTATAAGTAAAATAGTTATGGGGTATTATATAGTGATTGGAACTATATACATAAAAATTAAGAAAATCTTAAGGTTTTGTCTATATAAATATGTTATAATAAGTTTTAGATTATATAGGGAGGTACATTATGACAAATATATTAGTAGTAGATGATGAGAAAGAAATAGCGGACCTACTTGAAGTTTATCTAAAGAATGAGAATTATAATGTATATAAATATTATTCAAGTATAGATGTACTTAATAATATAGATAAATTGAAGATAGATTTAGCCATTCTTGATGTAATGTTACCTGAAGTAGATGGATTTAAGTTATGTAGTATAATTAGAAAGAAGTATAATTTTCCTATAATATTTGTTACTGCTAAGGTGATGGATATTGATAAAATAAATGGTCTTTCTTTAGGAGCAGATGATTATGTTACGAAGCCTTTTGAGCCACTGGAGGTAATGGCAAGGGTTAAGGCTCAACTTAGAAGATATAAGAAATATAATACTATAAAGGAAGAGAATGTAATTGATTTTAGGGGGATATTAATAAATGCTGATACTCATGAGTTTATTTTTAATAATGAGAAGATAGAACTTACAAAGACGGAGTTTTCTATTCTTTGGCTTCTTTGTGAGAATAGGGGAAATGTTGTGAAGAGTGATACGATATTTTCTACTATTTGGGGAGAAGACTACTACGAGAAAGATAATAATACGATAATGGTACATATTAGACATATAAGAGAAAAGATGAAAGATACTTATAATAAACCTAAGTATATAAAAACAATTTATGGAGTGGGGTATAAAATTGAAAAATAGTAGAAAAGATGTATTTGAGAAGACAGTTCTTAATCTTATAGGAAAATTAATAATTACTTTTACTATGATTATATTATTCTTTACTTTAGTTAGAAGAATTATAGAGTTATCTGATTTTCAGTGGTTATATGATATTGATTCTGTTTTGTATTATCGGGCTATACATGCTTTTAATTTGATTTATTATAATGGATATGTATATGTTGTAATGGCGGCATTAATTGTAATTATATCTTTAATTTTATTATATAAGGAATTAAAGAAGATGTTTTCTTTATTAAATGCTATATATGATTCTTCTGATAAATTATTTGATGATAGTAATGATTATATTGATTTACCTCCTGAAATGAAGGAGTTAGAGGTAAAACTTAATTACTTTAAGAGTGAAAGTATTAAGAGTAAGAAACTTGCTTATGAGAATGAAAAGAAGAAAGATGAGTTAATTGTTTATCTTGCTCATGATATTAAGACTCCTTTAACTGTTGTAATAGGTTATTTATCATTACTTAGTGAGATAGAAGATATGCCTTTAGAACAGAGAAAGAAATATATTAATCTTGCTTTAAATAAGTCGTATAGATTAGAAGAATTGATTAATGAATTATTTGAAGTTGCAAGGTTTAATTCTGAGAAAATTATTTTAGAAAAAGAGGAATTAAATCTTAATATGATGATAGAGCAGGTAATTGAGGACTTCTATCCAACCCTAAAAGAGATTAATAAAAAGATTAATTTTACTACTAATGAGAAGGTATTGATATATGCTGACCAAGATAAGTTAAGTAGAGTATTTAGTAATTTGATTAAGAATGCTATTAATTATAGTATGGATAATACAGATATTGATATTGAACTTTATGGTAAAGAAGATGAGGTTAGTATTGAAATTACTAATAGGGGTAAGGTAATACCAAAAGATAAATTAAATAAAATATTTGAAAACTTTTATAGGTTAGATACTTCTAGAACTAGTAAGACTGGTGGTAGTGGGTTAGGACTTGCTATTAGTAAACAAATAGTAGAACTTCATGATGGTAAGATATTTGCTTCTAGTGATAAGACAGGTACTACATTTACGGTAATACTTCCTTTGTATAGGAAATAAAAAAATAAGAAAAAATTAAGATTTGTTTAAGATATTATTAAAACATAAAAGATAAAAAAGTTATATACTTATTATACTAGTTATTATTTTAATTAGTATAGGAGGTATATATGTATAGAAATACTTTTGCTTTAGTTGATAATAGTAAGTTAAAAGAAAATATTAAAGAAATAATTAATAAATATGATAATTATAAATATTATATTGGAGTAGTAAAAGCAAATGCTTATGGACATGGTGATTATATTATTAATGATTTAATAGATAGTGGTATTAATTACCTAGCAGTCTCTTCTTTGGAGGAGGCTTTAAGTATTAGAAGATATAATAAAGAGATTCCTATTTTATGTTTAGAAGTAATTGATATTAGATATTTAGATGTTGTTATTTATAATAATATTACGATGACTATTTCTTCTTTGGATTATGTTTTAGAATTAGTTAAGGAAAATGATATTAATAGGTTAAAAGTTCATTTAAAGTTAGATGTTGGTATGAATAGACTAGGTTTAAAGGATAGGGATGAAGTAAATAAGGTAATTAGGTTATTTGAGGATAATGAAATATATTTAGAGGGGATATATACTCATTTTCCTACTAGTGGAATAAATGATAGGTATTATGAAAAGGGATTAGATAAGTTTAGAGAGTTAACTAAGGATATTGATTTAGATAAAATAGAAATAGTTCATTTGGATAGGTCAATTACTTTAGTTCATCATGATAAGATACCTTTTGCTACGGGAGTAAGATTAGGAATTATTATGTATGGGTTTAATCAGAGTATTAAACTTAGTGGTATAAGAAGAATTAAAAGAGATATATTAAATAAAATTAAGAGAGTTAAGCCATCAATACTTGATAATGATTTAAGATTAAGTACTGTATTTAGTTTATATACTACCGTTATGGAAGTAAAGAGAGTTTATAAGGGAGAAATAATAGGATATGGTACTTTAAATAGGGTACATAATGATATGGTAGTGGCTATTTTACCTATTGGTTATGTTGATTTTAGTCTTCCTTTTGTTAAATATGTATCCATAAATAATAAAAGATACTCGGTAGTAGGAGTATGTATGGATATGACTATAATTGAAGTAGATGATAGTATTAAAGTAGGAGATATTGTAGAGTTATTTGGAAATGATATATCTATAAAAGAGGTAACACAAAGTATTAATAAGAATGCATATCAGGTATTGACATCAGTGGGAAGTAGAGTACCAAGAGTATATAGTAGTGAAGTGGAGATTAGTTATGGTAGAGAGTATTAAATATAATGTATTAATACTTGGTAGTGATGCTAATGCCTACTATATGGGGAGATGTTATTATGAGGCTTATCATAAGAAGGCTTATATGTTAGTGAATAAATATCTTCCATATACTACATATTCTAATATAATAAATATTATACATAATGATAAGATATGGGAAGAAGAAGAGTTTTTAAAGGCTATATATAAGTTTAAGAGGGAACATAATAATTATTTAACACTACTTATAAGTACGAATGAAAGTTATGCTAAACTTATTTCTAAAAATAGTAAGAGATTAAGAAGGGATAATTTTACTTTTAATTATCCTAGTATAGATATAATGGAAAGTTTAATAATGAAGGAAAAGTTTTATAAGACATATAAGGATTCTATAATAGACCTTCCTAAGACATATTATTTAGATTGTTCTAAAGAGATAGTATTTAATGAGGATATGATGTATCCTTTAATATTAAAGCCTAGTAATGTTATAATGTATAATCATTTATCTTTTGAGGGTAAGAAGAAAATATATCAAATTAAAAGTAAGGAAGAGTTATTAGATACTGCTAGTAGGATTAAGGATAGTGGTTATACGGATTATTTAATAGTACAGGATTTTATACCAGGAGATGACTCTTACTTATTTGATGCTGCTATTTATGTTAATTCTAATTATGAGGTTGAATTACTAACACTAGCTCAAATAGGTCTTCAAGAGCATAGTGGTACGATGGTAGGTAATGCTGCTGTTTTGATAAATGGTTATAATCAATATACTACTAGTACGGAAATAGCGGAGAAGATGAAAAGATTTTTAGAGGATATAGGTTATCAAGGTTTTTGTGAGTTTGACTTAAAGTATGATTATAGGGATAGTACTTTTAAGGTACTTGAAATAAATGCAAGACAAGGAAGATGTAGTTATTATTTATCTAGTCTTGGTTATAATTTGGTAGAGGTTTTGATAGAGGATTTGATATATCATAAAAGGAATGATTTTAAGTTCTTACAAGATAAGGTATTATTATCTTTTGTACCAAAGAGAATAGTAAATAAATATATAACTAATATTGAATATAAAGAAGAGGTTAAAAGATTATGGAAAGGGAGAGTAAATCCTCTTTATTATAAGGAAGATAGGAATATAAAGAGAAAGTTATGGCTAGTGAAGAGAAGATATCGTTATTATAAAGAATATAGAAATGGTTATTGGGATAGTAAGATTAAGGAGTGATAAGTGTGTGTGGTTTTGTTGGTTTTGTTGGAAAAGAAAGTAAGGAAGATAAAAAGAAAATAATAAAAGATATGGCTGATATGATAGTTCATCGCGGTCCTGATAGTGAGGGGTATTTTGTAGATGAAAGAGTTGCTTTGGGCTTTCGTAGACTTTCTATTATAGACTTAGATAAGGGTAATCAACCAATATATAATGAAGATAAGAGTATGGTTATTGTCTTTAATGGAGAAGTGTATAACTATAAGGAAATAAAAGAGGAACTAATAAAGAGAGGACATAAGTTTAAAACGAATACGGATACAGAAGTTATCTTACATGGCTATGAGGAATATAGAGAAGAGTTATTTAATAAACTTAGAGGAATGTTTTCTTTTGTAATATATGATATTAAAGAGAATACTTTAGTAGGAGTAAGAGACCCATTTGGGATAAAGCCTTTCTATTATTATAAAGATGGTAGGGAGTTTATGTTTGCGTCAGAAATAAAAGGAATGCTTGTTAATCCTAACTTTAAGAAAGTGATTAATGATTCGTCTTTAAAGATGTATTTAATATTTCAATATTCTATCTTTGAAGAGACTTTCTTTAAGAATGTTTATAAATTAAAACCAGGACATTTCTTTGTATATAAAGATAATAAGTTAGAAGTAAAACAATATTTTGATATTATATATGAAAAAGAAAATAAACCATATGAAGAATATAAAGAGGAGATAGAGAAAGTATTAGAGGAGAGTATTTATTGTCATAAAGTGACCTCGGATGTTGAAGTGGGCTCCTACTTATCGGGAGGAGTAGATTCTTCTTATACAGTGGCGGTATCGAAGCCTAATAAAACATTTTCGGTTGGTTTTGAAGAAGATGGTTTTGATGAAACGGAACTAGCAAAATCGTTTTCTGAGATGATGAATATAGAAAATAAAAGAAAGTATATAACTAAAAGGGAGTTTTTTGATAGTTTACCTAAAGTAGAATATTATACTGATGAGCCACATGCTAATTTATCAACTGTACCATTATTATTTTTATCGGAATTAGCAGGTAAAGATGTAAAAGTAGTATTATCAGGTGAGGGGTCTGATGAGATGTTTGGAGGTTATAATGAATATTTAGAGCCTAATATAGTTAAAATGTATATGAGAGTACCAAGTTTTATTAAGAAGGGTATGGCTAATGTAGCAAGAAGGCTACCACATTTTCCTGGTAAGAATACTATTATAAAGTATAGTAAGCCTTTTTGTGAAAGATATATAGGACATGCTCAAGTAATGACAGAAGAAGAAGCAAACAATGTTCTAGTGGATAGATTAAAAGATAATATGACTACTACTGATGTTTTAAAACCATATTATGATAAAGTAAAGAAGGAAGATGATGTCTTAAAGAAAATGTATATAGATATGAACTTTTGGCTTCCACAAGATATTTTATTAAAGGCTGATAAAATGTCGATGGCAGGCTCGGTCGAACTTAGAGTACCATTTTTAGATAAAGAGGTATGGAAGACTGCTAGTAGAGTGCCTACTAAATATTTAGTTAGAAGGGGAAAGACTAAAGAAATATTTAGAAGTGTTACTAGGAGGAAGTTGCCAGAAGAGTATTCAGATAGGAGGAAGTTAGGCTTTCCAGTACCGTTTTCCAAATGGATAAGGGAAGAAGAATATTATTTAGAAGTTAAGAAATATTTTAATGAAGATTATGTAAGTGATTTTTTTGATAAGAAGAGAATAAATGAGTTACTTGATAATCATTATTATAATAAAGAAAATAATGGTAGAAAGATTTATAATATATACATATTTTTGATATGGTATAAAGTATATTTTGTGGATAATATGAAGATTAGGGAGGAATTATGATAGAGATTAAAAATGTTAGTAAGACATATGATGGAAAGAAAAAGGTACTAAAAGATGTTAGTTTTAAAATAGAAGATGGAGAAATATTTGCTTTTATAGGTCATAATGGAGCAGGTAAAACAACGATGATTAAAAGTATTATTGGGATATTAGATTTTGAAGAAGGGGATATCTTAATTAATAATAAGAGTATAAAAGATAATCCAGTAGAGTGTAAGAAGATAATGGCTTATGTACCAGATAATCCTGATTTATATGAGAATATGAAAGCAATAGACTTTATTAATTTTATTTGTGATATATATGAAGTAGATGAGGAGATAAGAAAGAAAAATACTATAAAGTATGCAAAAATGTTTGAAATAGAAGATAAGTTAGGTGATGATATATCAAGTTTTTCTCATGGAATGAAACAGAAGGTGGCTTTGATAGCGGCTCTTTCTCATGAGCCGAAAGTATTAATAATGGATGAGCCTTTTGTGGGATTAGACCCTAAAGCAGTATATGATATGAAAGAGATAATGAGAGATATGGCAAAGAATGGTAAGACAATTTTTTTCTCTACACATATTCTTGATGTAGCAGAGAAACTATGTGATAGAGTTGCTATTATAAAGAATGGAACTATAGTAAAAGTAGGTAAAATGAAAGATATTAAGGGAGATGAGTCTCTAGAACAAGTATTCTTAGAATTAGGTGAAAAAGAGTGAAAACATTATCATTATTAAAAGCGGTTCTTACTGAAGATATGAATATGTTTAAGTATTCTGCTGGTAAGAATGCTAGTAAAAAGAAGAAAATATTATTACCTGTATTTTTATTCTTAGTAGTAGGTTTTTCTGTAGGCTACTATGCATATTTACTAGGAGAGCCTCTACATAAAGTAGGTCTTACTTATGTGATGCTTAGTTTATTTATCTTTGTAGTTAGTATAATAACTTTAATAGAGGGAATATATAAATCACAGGGAATATTATTTGAGGCTAAGGATAATGACTTATTATTTTCTTTACCTATATCTAGGGGTAAGATATTATTTGTTAGAATATTTAAATTAATATTATTTCAATATTTATATAATTTGATGTTTATTTTACCTTCATTTATTGTATATATTTATTTTGAACATCCTAGTATTTCTTTTTACTTGATATCTATTTTGATGACACTCTTGATACCAATAATACCTACGGTTATATCTTGTTTAGTAGGGTATCTTATTAAGATGATATCTAGTAAATCAAAGTTTAAGAGGATAGTACAGACTCTTCTTTCTAGTGTAGTATGTTTAGGAATCTTTTTCTTAAGTTTTAATTTGAATAGTTTTATTGAAAATATTGCTATGAAGGCTACGAGTATTAATGATATGTTAACTCGGATATATTATCCAGTAGGGGCTTATATATCATTAATAGATAAGTTTGATATAGTAGTGTTAGTTAAGTTATTACTTATAAATATAATACCATTTATGTTATTTATATATTTGGGTAGTAAGTATTATTTTAAGATTATATCTAATTCGAAAGAGGGTAATACTAAGAAGGATAGGAAAAAAATTGAAGTATTTAAGAAGAATAGTCCTGTTAAGGCTTTGACTATTAAGGAGTTAAGAAGATACTTTTCTTCTCCAGTATATATGTTTAATACTATGTTTGGTCTTCTTCTTTTGGTTTCATTAACGATATTACTTTGTATTAAGGGAAATAGTATTATAGATATGCTTCTTAGTAGTAAAGGGATAGAGGGGAATATTGATATATCAATGTCTTTAATATATTATATATTGGTACTTTTTTCTTCTTCGATGACTTCGATTAGTTCTTCTTCTATTTCATTAGAGGGTAAGACGATTAATATTACTAAGAGTCTTCCTATTAGTGAGAGGGATATTTTAAGGTCTAAGATTATTTATCCTTATATTATTGAATTACCATTTATATTGTTATCTGAATTAATATTCTTTGTTATTTTTAAAGTTAATATTATAGATATGTTATTAATATTTTGCATGGGTATAATATTAGTTACTTTGACAAGTATAATAGGGGTAGTAGTAAACTTGAAGTATCCTAAGATGAATGCTTCTAATGATACTGAAGTGGTAAAACAAAGTATGAGTAGTATGATATCGGTATTTATTGGAATGGGTATATTTATTATATCTTTAATACTAGGAGTTTTATTGTATGATAAGATTGATATATATTTATTACTTGTATTACATATTATTGTTTTATTAGTAGTAACTATTGGATTATATATGAAATTAATGAATAATGGTATAAAAGAATATAGAAATATTAATGTATAGTTTATTATGTTCACTCTAGACTTTGGGTTCTAGAGTGTTCTTTCTAGTCTTGTGTCTAGAAAGAATGTATCAGCCATACTTATTATATATAAGTATGAGGTATATACTAAAATATTAAAAAAATATTACACAATCTATTTCCAAATACGATTAAATGTGTTATAATTTAATCGTGAAAGGAAAAAATGATATGAAATATGAAAATAAAATTTTGAATTTATTTAATGATGGTTATTTAACTACTAAAGATGTTGTTAAGAACAATATTCCTAGGGTTTATCTTACTAAACTTGTTAAAGAAAATGTTATAGAAAGAGTAAGTCGAGGTGTATATGTAAAAAAAGATGTACTAGTAGATGAGTTTGTTATTTTACAAAGTAAGAGTAAAAATGCTATTTATTCGAATACTACTGCTCTTTATTTATATGGCTTTTCTAATAGGATACCTATAAAGTATGATATTACTATTAATAATGGTTATAATGGCTCACTACAAAAGGAGGATAATGTTAATTTATTCTATACAAAAAAAGAATTATTAGATTTAGGGGTTATTAATTATAAATTAGATTCAGGTAATGTAATTAGAGTATATGATTTAGATAAGACAATTTGTGATATTATTAAAAATAAAAAGAAAATTGATGCTGAAATTTTTAATAAGGCAATTAGAGAATATTTTTATAGTAAAAAGAAGAATACATTAAAATTATATGAATATGCTAAGAAAATGAATGTTTATAATAAAGTAAGAAATACTTTTGAGGTGCTTGAGTGATTAAAAATAAAGATAGTTTAAAAGCAAAAGTATCTAATTTAGCATCAACTACTAATATACCTAATAAGTATCTAATTCAAAGTTTTATGTTTGAGGCATTACTTAAAAGAATATCAGTATCCAAATATAAAGATAAATTTATAATTAAGGGTGGTTTATTATTATCATCTATTTTTGGAGTAAACTTAAGAAGTACTATGGATTTAGATACTACTATTAAAGGATTACCACTGGATAGAACTACTATTACTAAAGTTGTAAATGAAATTATAAGTATTGATTTAAAAGATAATATTAAACTTGAGATAGAAAATATTAAAGATATTAGAGAGGAAGAATTATATTCTGGTTTTAATATTAACTTGAAAGCAGAGTTTGATGGTCTTAGAACTAATTTAATGATTGATATAACTACAGGCGATGTTATTACTTATAAAGAAATACAGTTTGAATATAAAACTTTATTTGATAATGAAATAATTAACATTATGACTTATAATTATGAAACAATAGTTGCAGAGAAGTTTGAAGCAATAATTAGTAGAAATATTGATAATACTAGAATGAAAGACTATTATGATTTATATATGTTTGTTAATTTAAAATGGGATGATATTGATAAAACTATTTTAAGAAAGGCAATATTTAATACCTCTAAAAAAAGAGATACTTTAAATTATATAGAAGATGCAGATAAATATATAGAATTAATAAATGAAGATTCAAAACTAAAATCACTATGGAAAAATTATCAAAGTAATTATGTTTATGCAAAAGACATATCATTTGAAGATACAATAACTGCAATTAAAATAATCAATGGTATTATTGTACCTGCTAAAGTGTAATTACATATTGATTTAAAAAAATATATATTTAAATTAAATAATAAATATAAATACATAGGTTTGAAACTTATGTATTTTTTGTTATAGTAGTGTTGCAAAATAACTTAAAATATTAAAAAAATAAGAAAAAAAGCAACAATTGTATTTACTAAATATTAAATAAATTATATAACAAATTATGATAAATTAAAAAACATTATTTCTAATAAATTACATTGTAATAGTGGTAAACATTTTATTTTGAAAAGATATTAAAATAGCATGTTAAAATTATAATTTATATAGTATAATATGTATAGAAAGGAGTTTTTTGTATGGATAGGAAGAAAATTAAAGAGCAGGCAAAAGAGGCAATTAAAGGGAGACTTTGGCAATATATAGCACCTAGTTTATTAATTTCTTTATTAGTAGGACTTGCAGTTTTTGTACCATCATTTATATTTGGTGATGAAAGTGCTATAACTAGTATAGTTGAGATAGCAGTACAGTTAGCAGCGGTACCTGCTAGTATGGGATTAATATCTTACTATATGAAGTTAACTAGAAAAGAAGAAGTAAATATGAATGAACTTACTAGATGGTATGGATTATTTGGTAGTATATTAGTACTTAATATATTAATTTCTATATTTGTTACATTATGGTCATTATTATTTATAATTCCTGGTATAATAGCGGCTATCTCATATAGTATGGCAATGTATATATTTGTAGATGGAAATCATGATGCTTCTAGTTGTATTAAAGAAAGTAAAGAACTTATGAATGGATATAAATCTGACTATTTTGTCTTTATTTTAAGCTTCATAGGTTGGCAGTTGCTTGCAATACTTACATTTGGACTATTATATATTTGGCTTGCACCTTATATGACTGCTGCTAATATAATTTATTATGATGAATTAAAGAAAATAAAAGGAGTAAATTAATACATAGTTTAAATACTATGTATTTTTTGATATAAAAATAATAAAATATTTTAAATCTATAATATGTGTGATATAATTAAATCATAAGGAGGTTTTGTTATGAAAAATGAAACATTAAAACAAATAATAAGTCAAATAAAAAAATATGATTTAGTAAATGTATTAAGAACTACAGACAATTTTGAATATTGGATATCAGGTCTTAATTCTAAACAAATAGATAATTTTATTAATTTAAATATAGATTTTCAAGAAGTAAAAAACTTTAAGAGTATATTAATTGATAGAAATCTACTAGATTGTCAAGATTATCAAAAGAGAATAGAGGCTATCTCAAAATTAAAAAATGGTGATAGATGTTGGTATTTATTTTGGAGAATATGTAGTAAGAAGTTTTTAGAAAGTAAAAACTTTTATAAAGATATAGAAATGATAAGTAAGGCAGATACTGTTAGATACTGTTTGGAAGCAATAGAAGAAGACTTATTTATAGATAGTCCACATCATGATGAAGATTTAAAGTTGATTGTTGAAGCCAAAGATTCCTATATAGCAGATGCTCTAGTAGGTGTAGCACAGAGTGTATTTTCAATAAACAGTCCATATCACCAAAAAGATATGTTATTAATATCAAAAGCAAATCACTCAGTAGATAATTTAGTGTATTTAGCCACTAATGAAAATTCATTAAAGGATAAATATCATTTAGAAAATATGCAGATTTTAGCAGAGTGTATTAATCCTAATGCTAATGAGGAATTATTTGAAATTATGACTTATAAGAGAATTATTCAAGGAAAAGATTATCGTAAAGAAATAGAAATATTAAAGAATGCTAAGAGTAGAATGAATGCTAGAGCATTATACTATTATATAATAAATCCAGATAGAAAGTTCTTTCATGATACTGAATATATTAGAAGTTTACCAAGTGAATTATATTATTTATTGGATAAGAGTCCTAGAATATTCGACCATAACCTTATCGCAGGCAGTAATGATCCAGATTACTTAAATAATTTAATTAAAATAAGTAATATGGATGAAAAACTTGTTATGCACTATACTGCACTTTTAATGAATCCATATTTTATAAGTAATCAATATAAAGATTTTGATTTAAAAGTATTAGAGAGTATTACTGACTTTGATATTTTTATGGATTTATATACTTTAATTTATAAAGGATTAGAAATAAAAGATAATCCACATCATCAAAGTGATGTAATTTTATTAAGTAAAACAGTAGATTCTAAAATTCGTAAATGGCTTATAGAAAGAATGACAAACAAAAATAATAACAATTATGATTATGATATAGAATATATTACTAAATTAAAATTAGATTTGATTAGTGATAAGATAAAAGAAGAAATGAAATACTATCTATTCGAGAAAAAAGGAATAAATGATTTAAAACATAGAGAAAAATTAGAGAGTCTTTTAAATGGTATAATGGTAGAAAGACAAAACTCGTTACTAGAATATTTAAATAAGTTAGAGGAAGAACTAAATACAAAAGAAGTAGAAGAACCATTATTAGTTACTTTAGAAGAAGAGCAAGTATCAAATAAAAAAGCAAAATCTAGGGTTTTAAGTTTATTTAAAAAAGATAAAAAAATTTAAATACATAGGTTTAAAACTTATGTATTTTTTGTTATAATATTAGATGTGATATAAGTATGATATTAAATGTAAGTGGTAGAACTGATATAGTGACTTTTTATACTGAGTGGTTTATGAATAGATATAAAGAAGGATATATTATGGTAAGAAATCCTTTTAATTATCACTTAGTAAATGAAATATATTTTGAAGATGTTGATTTAATTGTTTTTTGTACTAAGAATCCTCTTCCAATAATAGATAAAATAAAAGAAATAGATAAGCCAATACTATTTCATATAACAATAACTCCCTATAATAAAGATATCGAGCCTAATGTTATAAATAAGAGGGATATAATTGAAGGAGTTAAGAGACTATCAAATATAATAGGAATAGATAATATATATATTAGATATGATCCAATATTTTTAAGTGATAAATATAATATAGAATATCATATAAAGGCTTTTAATAAATTATGTAGTATGCTAAATGGTTATGTAAAACATATTATAGTATCATTTATAGATGATTATAAGAATGTTAGAAAGAATAATAATATTTTAAAAATAAAATCTTTTACTAAAGAAGATTATAAGTTAATAGGAGAATCTTTTTCTAGGATAGCAAGAGAAAATAATATGACAGTTCAGACTTGTGCAGAAGAAGGGACATTAGAAGAATATGGTTTTATTAAAGAAGAATGTTTATCTCATACTTTAGCATATAAGTTAACTGGTAAGTCTTATAAGAATTGGACTTCAAGAAAGAGTAAATATTGTAATTGTGTTAATATGGTGGATATAGGTGTATATAATAGTTGTAGACACTTCTGTAAATATTGTTATGCTAATTATGATGAGAACGAAGTTATAGATAATTATCATAATCATGATGTTAATTCTCCGTTACTAATAGGTAATATAGATGATAATGATATTATTAAAAGAAGGTATAAATAATATATTAAAATCATGATTTATATAGTATAATGTATATAAGGTTATAGGAGGCAAGTTATGTTAGAGTTAAAGATAAGATATAGTATAAGTGAAGATATGTTAAAAAAAATAAAAAAAATAGAAGAAAAGTTATCTACAATATATATAGAAGAGCAAAATAAAAAAATAAATATAAGTACCAAGTCAAGAGTAAGGTCAGTTTATTCTTCACTTGCTATTGAAGATAATCCTCTTTCACTAGATACTGTAGAAAAAATCACTGAAGATAAATTAGTTCTTGCTAAAAGAACTGATGTGCAAGAAGTAAAGAATGCTAATGAGTTATATGAAAATATGGATAACTATAACTATTTAAATGAAGAAGATTTTCTTAAGGCACATTTATTATTAATGAAATATTTTGAAGATGACAATGGTGCTTATCGTAATCATGGTGAAGGAGTAAAAAAAGATGATGAAATTATTTTTATGGCTCCAGATTCTATATTAGTACCAACATTTATGAATAATTTATTTACTTTTATTAATGAAAATAAGAATAGCATGCACCCAATTATTCTATCAGCAATATTTCATTATTACCTAGTATATATTCATCCATTTACTGATGGTAATGGAAGAATAGCTAGATTTTGGGTTAGTTTAATGTTAAGAAATTACAATAGTAATTTTGAATATATTCCTATTGAGGAAGAAATTTATATTAATAGAGAAAAATATTATAATGCAATAGCAGAATCTCATAATAACAATAATGCTAATGTATTTATAGATTTTATAATTGATATAATATTATCTTCGGTTACAAAAATAATTAGTGAATAGTTTAGGTATAAAAAATAGATAGTCTCTTGCAAATACTTTAGTATTTTGTTATACTATAAGTGAAAGAAGAATATTTTGTAGTAGGTGGTATTAATGGAAATGTTTTATGTATGGCTTATTATTTCAATCGTACTTGGGATATTAGAAATAACTACAACTAATTTAGTTAGTATATGGTTTGTTATTAGTGGTATTATATCTATGATAGTATCTTTATTTACGGATAATTTATTTATACAAATAACTATTTTTGTTGTAGTTGGTGTACTTCTTATGCCTATTAGTAAGAGAATATATAATAAAATTAATATTAGTGATGTTAAAACTAATGTTGATAGAATAATAGGAATGAGGGGGATTGTAACTGAAGACATTATTAAAGATAATTTTGGTGAGGTAAAAGTTGATGGTAAGAGGTGGTCGGCTTATTCTGATACTGATATCTTAAAGGGAGAAGTAGTAAGAATATTATCTATTAATAGTGTAAAATTAAAAGTAGAGAAATGGGAGGAATAAAATATGGAATTGTTAATTGCGATACTTGTAATAGTGGTAATCTTTATTATACCTAATATTAAAGTGGTGCCACAGGCTAAAAGTTATGTTATAGAAAGACTTGGTAGTTATTTAACTACTTGGAATAACGGACTTCATTTTAAGATACCTTTTATTGATAGGATATCTAATAAGGTTACTTTAAAAGAAATAGTAAAGGATTTTGCTCCACAGCCGGTAATAACTAAAGATAATGTTACTATGCAAATAGATACTGTTGTTTATTTTCAGATAACTGATCCTAAGTTATATACTTATGGAATTGAAGATCCTATCAATGCTATTGAGAATTTGACTGCGACTACTCTTAGAAATATTATTGGAGAATTAGAACTTGACCAAACCTTAACTTCAAGAGATATCATTAATTCTAAGATGAGAAGTATTCTAGACGAAGCAACAGATCCATGGGGAATCAAAGTAAATAGAGTAGAAGTTAAAAATATACTTCCACCTAGAGATATTCAAGAAGCAATGGAAAAACAAATGCGTGCTGAAAGAGAGAGAAGAGAAAAGATTCTTCAAGCAGAAGGAGAGAAAAAATCTAGTATCTTAATAGCAGAAGGTGAAAAAGAATCTGCAATTCTGAAGGCAGAGGCTCACAAAGAGGCTCAAATTAAAATGGCTGAAGGTGAAGCAGAGGCTCTTCTTAAAATGAAGCAAGCAGAGGCAGATGGTATTAGATTACTTAAAGAAGCAAAAGCTGATAATTCTGTTCTTACTTTAAAGAGTTATGAGGCTTTAGAAAAACTTGCAGATGGTCAATCTACAAAGATTATTATTCCATCTGATATGAGTGGTATTGCATCTTTTGGTAGTATGATCAATGAAATGATAGATAAGAAGAAATAAGAAGGTACTAGTTATCTTCTTTTTATTTTGATATATCGAAGTTAGAAAGCATTTCACCCCGAATATGATACACAGAAAATAATAATAAAAACAAATTATTTCTTGAGTTTATAAGTAATTTATGGTAGTATATTGATAAGAGGTAAGTTATGAAGAGAAAGAATATATATATTGGTATACTTATTTTAATATTAATTAGTTTAATACTATTATTTATAGATAAAAATATATACAAAGAGTATAGTAAGAATTATTTTTATATGGATACTTATATTAGTATTAAGATTAATAGTACTAAGAATAAGAAAGAAATGGATAAAATATTTAGTGATATTGATTATATTTATAGTAGTTATCATAAACTTACTAGTAGATATGATAAATATGATGGTTTAGTTAATGTTTATTATTTAAATGAAGTACTAGATAATGATACTGAAGTGGAAATAGATAGTAGGTTATCTGATATTATTAATATAGGTATTTTGTATTATGATAAGACAAATGGTTTATTTAATATTGCTTCTGGTAATTTAACTAGTATATGGAAAGATTTTATTGATAAATGTGATGTACTTCCTAGTAATTTAGATGTAAATATTAATATAAATGATATTAAATTAGATGGTAATAAATATACTAAATATAATGATGTTAAAATTGATTTAGGTGGTATTAGTAAAGGATATACTACAGAAGTTGTTGGAGAGTATTTAGAAGATAATGGTATACATAGTTATATTATTAATGCTGGTGGTAATGTTAAAGTAGGTAAGGCTTATAATAAGGAATATTATGTTGTTGGTATTACAAATCCTCTTGATAAGAATGATATTTTTACTAAGGTTAATGTTAATAATTTATCTATTGTTACTTCAGGAGATTATCAAAGATATTGTATTCTTAATGATAAAAGATATAGTCATATTATTAATCCAAATACTCTTTACCCAAGTGATTATATGAGGTCTGTTACTGTTATTAGTAGTTCTAGTTTATTAGCGGATATTTATAGTACATATTTATATTTACTTCCTATAGATAAAGGGTTAGAGATAGTTAATAGTACTGATGATATTCAGGCTATTTGGTATGTTAATGAAGATAATATAGTTAGAAGTGATGGTTTTGATTATGAATAAAAATGATATTAAACTTATTTTAATTGTTATGTTTATAGTTATTATATCTTTTGTTATTATATTTGTTAATAGGAGTAAAGGAGAGACTGCTACTGTATATTATGAGGATAAGATTATTAAAAAAATTGATTTATCTACTGATGGTGAATATACTGTTTCTGGTTATTTAGGTGATGTTGTGTTAGAAGTTAAAGATAATCGTATTAGAGTAAAGGAAGAAAATAGTAATAATCATATTTGTTCTAAAGAAGGATATATTTCTGATAAAGGCTCTTCTTTGATATGTTTACCTAATAAGATTATTATTAAAATTGAAAATGATAAGAAAATTGATGAGGTGGTGTATTAATGAAAACTAGAGATATTACACTTATTGCTATACTTACTTCTATATGTGTTGTTATATCAATACTTGAGTCTTTCTTTACTTTTATTGGCGATATTGTACCTGGCCTTAAACTTGGTCTTGCTAATATTGTTATTATTTTTGCTTTATATGAATGTAATTTTAAGACGGCTTTCTTAGTATCTATTATTAGAGTTTTTATTGTGGCTCTTCTTAGAACTGGTTTTGGTATTAACTTTTTCTTTTCTCTAGCTGGGGCTTTATTTAGTATTATATTTATGTATATTTTTAAGAAGACTCGTCTTTCTATTATTGGAGTATCTATTATTGGTAGTATTTTTCATAGTATTGGTCAGGTATTAGTAGGAGTTTTGATGCTTGATAATTATAATGTTATTTATTATTTACCTTATTTATTATTATTTTCTATTCCTACTGGTATTATTATTGGTATTATTTCTAAGAAAATGATTGCTACTTCTAGTAAATATGTATAAGGTAGTATATTACATCTACTTTACACTACTTTTAAACTATAGTAGATTTTTTTCTTAAAAAGGGGTATAATTGTGTTAGGAAGAGGGTAGTTATGATGAAAAATAATGTTATGAGTGAGAAGACTGCTAAAGGATTAGTAGTACTTAGTGCTGTTATTCTTTTAATGGTAGGATTTGGTTTATATAAACTCTTTGAATACCAAGGTATTAATAAGGATACTACTAGTAAGAGACTTGTTAATTATGATATTAAGGATTATGTAGAGACAGAGCCTGTTATTTTAACTAAATATAATAATGTTTTTGGCTCTATTAATGTATCAAGAGTTAAACTTAAGAATCTTAGTAATGATGTTATTAATGATTTTTATAATAAGGAAGATGAACTTATTGGTTATATTGATAGTTATTATAATGAGATAATTGCTACTAGTAGTTATAATAATAGTAATTCTGTAAGTAGTATTATTAAGATGCAAATTAATAGTAATATTTTATCTATTTACTTTGAACTTGATTTTAATTTGGATAGTAATATTTTTGATAATAATATTAAGAAATACTTTGTAACTACTAATGTTGATTTAACAACTGGTAATATTGTTACTAATGATAACTTTTTAGAGAAGTATAATTATACTAAGAAGTATATAGCAGAGAAGATATATGAAGAGGATTTACTTATTACCAGTGGACAGATTGTTATTGATAAGAATACTAATATTTCTCTTACTAAAGAAGATATTGAAAGAAAGAAAAATGATTATGTTAATAGAATAATTTCTGAGTTTGATAATATAATTAAAGTGTATATAGAAAATAAAACTTTAGTACTTGTATATAATAAAAGAGACTTGAGAGGTATTTTCTTTGATAATGATTTTGATTCGGAGATTATTACTAGATATTTGAAATAATATAGGAAAGGGTGATATTTATGGATACTGGGGTTTATAATATGAAGGTACTTCCTTTAGTAAGAAGAGTACCAATTAAAGAGAATGGGCTTATTAAATATATTACTGTTTCTAATTTATCTAGTGAAGAGATTAGAAATATGTCTTGTGAACCTAAAATGCTTCAGAAGAATAATGATGATGTATTTTTTATGGAACTTCCTCCTACTTATCACGATACTAAAATTAAATGGTCTTTATTTTATATTTATGATGATTTGACTATAGAGGAAAAGGAAATGTATAAGGATAGAGTAGAAGAGATTCCTGTAACTATTAATACTGTTGTTAGTTTTTATACTGCTAAAGGTAAAAAGAAGGTAAGAAATTAAAAATATACTTCTTTTTTCTTTTTCTTTACATATACTTTAGTGGTGATATTTATGAATGAAATTGATAAGAAGAAATATATGAGTATTATTAATAAGAACAGAAATAAGAAGGATGGAAAAAAAGATAAAGATGGTAAGGAAGGCAGTAGTGCTATTAAGAGAGTATTTATTAATATTTTTATTGTTTTAGTTTTATTTTTGTCACTTGCTATTGTTTGTAAAGAGAATGCTTCGGTTAAGGAAAAAGTTATTTCTTACTTATATAGTGAAGATATTTCTTTTACAAAGATTAAGAATATATACAATAAATATTTAGGAGGAATACTTCCTATAAAGAAAGAAGTTAATACGGAGAAGGTATTTAATGAGAGTTTAAAGTATAATAAAAAAGTTAAATATGAAGATGGTGTTTTATTAGAAGTTGATACTAATTATTTAGTTCCTGCATTGAAGGAAGGTATGATTGTCTTTATTGGAGATAAAGAAAATTATGGTAAGACTATTATAGTTGAAGACTTAGATGGAGTATATAATTGGTATGGTAATATTGATAATAGTTCTCTTAAGTTATATGACTATGTAGAAAAAGGTTCTTTAATAGGAGAAGCCTCTCTTAAACTATATTTAGTTTTTAGTAAAGGTGATAAGTTCTTAGACTATGAAGAATATATTAAATAAAGTAGAGTTTCATTATACTTTTATTGTAATGATTTTTGGCCTTGTTATTACGGGACACTTTGTAAATACTATTATTTTTACTTCACTTATTATAGTCCATGAAATGGGACATGTTATTACTTTTAGACTTCTTAAGTATGATATTGATAAGATAATAATATATCCATATGGAGGACTTACTAAATTAAATACTAAGATAAATACTAGAATAGAAGATGACTTATTCGGAGCCATATCAGGAATAATTATGCAATGTATATATTTTGGTATTATCTTTTTTTTATATAAAAATGGTATCGGGATAAGAGAATATACTTATAATTTGTTTTTGTTATATCACAGAAGTATTCTTATATTTAATTTACTTCCTATCTATCCTTTAGATGGTGCTAAAATTATTAACTTGATTTTATCTAAGTATTTTAGATTTAACATTTCTAATTATATTACCGCTTTTATATCTTTGATTGTTATTATATTGTTTTTACTTAGTAATAGTTATGAGAGAAATTATAGTACTGTTTTAGTAGTAGGAATACTTTTATATAATATATATAAGTTTTATAATGATATATCATACATATATAATAGATTCATGTTAGAAAGATATTTATATAATTTTAATTATAGAAAAAGAAAGATTATTAATAATAAAGATGATATGTATAAAAATAGATATCATTTATTTAATATAAATGGTAATTTGATTAATGAGAAGGAATATATTAAAAGATTTTTTGAAAAAAGACCTTAATTTATTTGACTTCTAGTGATAATTATGATAGAATTATATTGTTTTGAAGACGAATTGTTGAATATCTCAACCACATCGAAAAGGTTATAAGTTCAAAATTGACACCTTAAGAGTGTGTCTTAAAAATAAATAAAGGAGGTTATGAGATGAAAGCAATACTAGAAACTGGTGGAAAACAATATTATGTTTCTGAAGGTGATGTTATCTATGTTGAAAAACTAGATGGTGCTGAAGGAGATAAAGTTGTTTTTGACAAAGTACTTATGGCTAATGGAGTAGTAGGTAATCCTTATGTTTCATCTAAAATAGAAGGAGTTATTTTAAAACAAGGAAAACAAAAGAAAATAACTATATTTAGATATAAACCTAATAAGAGATCTACTAGAGTTAAAAAAGGACACAGACAACCATATACTAAAGTAGAGATTAAGAAAATTAAATAGGTGGTTTTATGATAAAAATAAAACTAACTAAACATAATAATCTTTATAAAGAGATTGTTATTAGTGGACATGCTAATTTTGATAACTATGGAAAAGATATAGTTTGTGCTTCTGTTAGTAGTACTGTAATAACTGTCGTTAATTCTTGTCTATCAATAGATGATAAGTCTATTAGTTATGATGATAAGAATGGACTATTTATAAAAGTATTAAAGGAAGACGAAATAACTAGTAAAATTATAAATGTTCTAGTAACTAATTTATATGAACTTGAAAAAGCATATCCAAAGAACATACAAATTAAGGAGGAAAATAATGAATAGATTAATGGAATTTAATATACAATTATTTGCCCACAAAAAAGGTCAATCATCTACTAGTAATGGAAGAGATTCTGCTGGTAGAAGACTTGGAGCAAAGGCTTCTGATGGTGAATATGTAACTGCTGGTTCTATTATATATCGTCAAAGAGGAACAAAAATTCATCCTGGAGATAATGTAGGAAGAGGTACTGATGATACTTTGTTTGCAAAGATTTCAGGATATGTTAAGTATTCTAGACTTGGTAAAGATAGAAAGCAAGTTAGTGTATATGAAACTAAATAAAAAATAAAGTAAAAACTACTTGACAACAATATAAATTATTGGTATAATTTATATTGTCTTGTGGGGAATTAGCTCAGTTGGCTAGAGCATCTGCCTTGCACGCAGAGGGTCAAGGG
>USIB01000011.1 GCA_900554615.1 uncultured Mycoplasmatota bacterium
ATGCATGGTTTACTTGGAGTAGTACTAATAATACTTCTCTTACTATGTCTATTGGTGAACTAGCAGATGTTATTTTTTCTAGTGGTAATGATATTAGTACTAATGCATTAGCACCAGTATTTAATTATACTGATGGAGAGAGAACTACTTTTATTATTAGAAATAAAAGTGATAGTGAATTAAAGTATAAAGTATTATTAAATATTACTTCGATAGAAGATGAACTTAAAAGTAGTAGTTTAAAATATAAATTACTAAGTGGTAATAATGTAGTAATTGAAGGTGACTTTAGTAATATAACAAGTAATAGTAGTACCACCATCTATGAAAGTACTTTAACTAAAGGTAATATTAGTTTTACTTTCTATTTATACATAGATGGTAATGAAGAAAATGATTTAAATATGATGGGTAAAAATATAACTGGTAATATTATGGTAGAGGCTAATGCAGGTATTAACTTTGCAGAGTATATAACTAATTTATATACAGATGCATCTAAAACAACAGTAACTAACAATAGCATTACATATAATTATGCTACTTCAGTTAATTTAATGAATGATAGATTAGGTAGTTCTAGTACTGATATAGAAGCAGGTAATATAAGATATTATGGAACAAGTCCAAATAATTATATATATTTTAACTGTGATGATTATTCAAATCAAACATCTTCTACTTGTGAGGTATGGAGAATAATTGGAGTATTTGAAGGCAAAGTAAAGATAATGAGAGAAAATCAGATAGGAACATATTCATGGGATAATAAGAATACATCTACTGGAACTGAAAGTGCATATGGAAAAAATGACTGGACAACAGCACGATTAATGAAACTATTAAATCCAAGTGATTATTATGAAGTAGATTCTAATGATAATGGAAATGGACAAAGTCTATATTGGAATAGTCAAAGTGGAACATGTTTTGCAGGACAAAACAATGCAACAGTATCTTGTAATTTTACAGGTATAGGCTTAAAAAATGATACAACAAGAAATATGATATCAGAAGAAACATGGTATTTAAAGGGATGTGAAAATCCTGATATTTATGTAGATAAGGTGTATAATTGTGAGAGGACTACAGGAAGTATATATAATGCAACAAGCCCAACAACATGGACAGGTAAAATAGCACTAACATATCCAAGCGATTATGGATATGCAACTGATTTAAATCTTTGCAAAAAAACATTATATAATTATAATGATAGTACTTGTACAGAAGAAAATTGGATGAAATCTATAATTACAAATAATGGTAACAATTATGGATGGTTATTAACCCCTTTCTCGAGAAATTTTTTTAATGTTTGGTTTGTCAAGAGTGTTGGCAATATCTTAAACAATGTATACACTTACAATTTGTTAGGTGTTACTCCAACATTATATTTAGATTCAAAAATTAAAATAAAAGAAAGTACTACTGGCTCTAGTTCTAATCCATATCAGTTGATACCATAAGTGGTAGTAAGAGAGTACTAGTATATATCTTTTTACTATGTATAATATTAGTTAGAAAGTATTCGCCGTGAATATGATATCTTATAATAGTTCATATATAGACTAGAATAGGCTATATATGATAGAAAAAGACTTTAGACTTTTTCTTTAAAAGATATTGACAAGATAATTAAAAAGTAATAAAATTAAATAGACATTTGCTTAAGTTAATTATTCATCTTTAGAGAAACTACATATGTAATTGTAGTTTTTTGTCGTTGGTAAAAAAGGAGGTTAGATTATGAAGATTGAAAGAGAAGAATGGGAAAGAGAAGAGAATTATCTAGATAAGACTGTTAGTTTAGTTAGAAAGAAAATATCTAAATTAGGACAGGAATTATATGATGATGATTCTAAGGTACTAGAGTTTAAAAAACTTATATGGGATACTCATACTGAGATGGACCCTACAGAAATGAGAAGTATGATGGCAGAATCTGATTTACAAGTAACAATAATGCAAAGTAAAGGTAATTATCTTCAGAGATTATTTAGAATACAAAATAAACCTTATTTTGGTTCTATTAGATTTAAAGAAGAAGATAATGAAGAAGAGAATATTTATATTGGTATTACTCATGTTGAAGATAAACTTAACTACTATGTACATGACTGGAGAAGTCCTATATGTAGTATGTTCTATGACTTTGAAACTGGTCCTGCTTATTATAAGGCTCCCTCTGGTATAATAAGAGGAGACATAACAAGAAAAAGACAATATATAATAGAAGATGCTAAGTTAAAACATATCTTTGATAATGATTTAAATATTAGTGATAGTCTATTACAAGAGGTATTAGCAGAAGAATCTTCAGATAAGATGAAGAATATTGTTAATACTATTCAAGAAGAACAGAATAAAGTTATTAGAAATACAGAAGATAAAAACCTAATAGTGGAAGGTATCGCAGGCTCTGGTAAAACGAGTGTAGCCCTACATAGAATTGCTTTTTTGTTATATAGAATACCTAATTTAACTTCTGGTAATGTCGTTGTATTTACTCCTAATAAAGTGTTCTCAGAGTATATTTCTAATGTCTTACCTGAACTTGGAGAAGATAATACTTATGATATGACTTTTTATGACTTATTGTGTCAGAATATTAATGAATATAAGGATATTGAAGACTTTACTGGTTTTATTTCTAGATATTATAAGGGTAATGTTACTAATTATGATATGATTAAGTATAAACAGTCTGATGATATTATTAAAGATATTGATAATTATATTGCTAATTTACTTGATAATGTTTGTTTTACGGATAATTTAACTTTTGATAATTTTATTGAAGTAGATAAAGAAGAGCTTAATACTATGCTTAAGTATAAGTATAATAGATTTCCTTTATTTGAAAGGGTTAAAGAGATAGCAAAAAGAATAGCCAGTAATAATTATGAAGGTAGTACAAAAAATGCTAGTGCTATTATGAAGAAATTAAAGGACATTATTAATATTAAACTTGATTTGAAGTATATTATTAATGATTTTTATAGTAGTGATTTCTTTAAATATAAGGATAAGTTAAGTGATAAGTACTTATTCTATGAAGATGCTTGTATATTCTTATATATTAAGAGTTTACTTGTAGGATTTAATACTAATCATGTTATTAGAGAGATTGTTATTGATGAGGCACAAGACTATAATAAACTTCAATATTTGATTATTAAAAAGACTTTTAAAACTAGTAATTATACGATACTAGGAGATACTAATCAAACTATTAATCCTTATTATAAATATGATTCTTTAGAGGAGTTAACTAGTATATTTGATTCTTCTAAGTATATTACTTTAACTAAGACTTATCGTTCTACGGGAAAGATTATTGATTATACTAATAAGATACTTGGATTAAATCATGTTACCGCTATTAGAAATGATAAGGCTAGTGATATTATTTTTAGAAATAATGTTGGTAAAGATGACTTTTTAAGAGATATTGAGTATTTAAAGAATATTTCTAAGAGTATTGCTATTATTACGAAGAATGATAGTGAGGCTTCATATGTTTATGATTTACTTAAAGATGATTGTTCTGCTGCTTTAATTGATGGCTTTAGTCATATTAAGAGGGACCTTGTTATTGTTCCTGCTTATGTTGCTAAGGGGTTAGAGTTTGATTCAGTTATTATTTATACTGATGTTGATAATAAGTATTCTAATGATGATAAGTATTTATTTTATGTTGCTTGTACTAGAGCACAACATAATTTGATTGTTTATAATAATGATTAATTTTTAAATCTATTTAGCCCTTATTTTATAAGGGTTTATAAATTTGTATTTGACAAAGATTTCCATTTGTGCTAAGATAGTGGATGTCCGCTAAAAAAATGAGGTGTAGAAGTGAAAAAGCATAAAATGGAAATTGCATCATTGGCTCTATTACTTGGAGTTCTATGTTATGCATTTTACGATTGCAATATAAAGGGGAGCGAACAGGAGATTGTTCTTTCAAATGAACTTCTTTCTATGAGAGAGATTAAAAGTAAAGAGGATATTACCATGGAGATGTTATCTTTACCTAGTGATGAACTTATTAAGGTTGTTCCTCTTGGAATGACTAATGAAAAGAAAGAAGTAAATGATACTAAGATGATTGAAGATGATAATGCTAATCATGAAGAAGTAGTTAATAATGAGGAAGTATATAGTATTAATCTAGCGGCAAATAGTGAAGAAGAGATTCCTTATAATGAAATTATTTCTAATCAGGTAGTTAATTACGCTCTTCAGTTTGTTGGGAATCCTTATGTTTATGGTGGTAATTCTTTGACAAATGGTACTGATTGTTCTGGTTTTACTAAACTGATATTTGCTAATTATGGAGTATATCTTCCAAGAAGTGCTCCAGAACAAGCTTATGCTGGTATGCATATTGATTTAGATGATATTATGCCTGGTGATATTGTTGTATCGGGATATGATGGTATTGTCTGCCATGCAGCTTTATATATTGGTGATGGTAAATTAGTTCATGCACTTAATTCTAATGTTGGTATTGTTGTTACTAGTATGTATATTATGCCTATTCTTGATGTTAGAAGAGTTATTTAATTTTATTATATATATAAAAGAAACTATGGGATAATTGGTATTTCATAGTTTTAATTATAAGTAATTGGGGGAATGCACGATTTGACAAAGATGGGTAAATCTGCTATAATAGGGGATGTCTTTTTTTAAAAAGGCGGAAAGAAGTGAATAAAATGAAACCAAGTGGGCTCATTAGAGCAATAATGGCTTCTATGTTAACTTTAGGATTTACATCATGTTTATTTTACTATAGTGATATTAATGAGAGAGAGAAAATTGTTTTAGCAGAGAAATTATATAATCCTGCTATTTACGAAGAAGAAATAAAAGAGGATATAGAGGAAGAGGTTATTTCTGAAGTTCCTGAGAAGGTTATAGTATATGATGATTTATCTATGGAAGAACTTTCAGATAAGTTAAATAGAACTTTATCTTCTTATTTATCTAATAAAGGAGAATCTTTTGCTAAATATAGTATTGATTTAGGTGTTGACCCTTATCTTGCTACTGCTATTGCAATGCATGAGACTGGTTGTGCTTGGGATTGTTCTTATTTGGCAAAGGAATGTAATAATGTTGGTGGTCAAAAAGGATATGGTTGTGGTGAATATGCTTACTTTGATTCATTAGAGGAAGGTATTTATCAGTTTGTTCTTAATATTAAGAATAAATATGTTGATTATGGTCTTTTAACTGCTGATGAGATGAATCCTAAATATGCAGAGGATCCTAGTTGGTCTTCTAAAGTTAATAATTATATTGAGAAAATTAAAAATAACTAGAGATTTATTTCTCTAGTTTTATAATTTATTTAGTGTTATTTCTATAATTCTACTTTTATTTTATGTTTATATATGTTATTATATTTATGGTGATTTAAATTGAATAGAGAGATTATTAGTATTGGACCTATTACTATTTATTGGTATTCTGTACTTATTATTATTGCTATTATAATTGGAATGTATTTTTCTTCTAGAAAGGCAAATAGTAATGGGTTAGGTAAAGATTTTTTAATAGATTTACTCGTTTTTACTATTCCAGTTGGTGTTATTGGGGCTAGAATATATTATGTTATTTTTAATTATTCAGTATTTAAAGGGGACTTTCTTAGTATTTTTAGAATATGGGAAGGTGGTCTTGCTATTTATGGTGGTGTTATTTCTTCTATTACATTTATTATATTTTATTGTAAGAGGAAGAAGAAGGATATCTTTCTTACTCTTGATACTTTAGTTCCTTATTTAATACTTGGACAAGCAATTGGTAGATGGGGTAACTTTATTAATAAAGAAGCACATGGTGCTATTACTACTTATGAACATTTAAAGAGTTTACATATTCCTAATTTTATTATTGATGGTATGTATATTAATGGTTTTTATTATATTCCTACTTTTTTATATGAATCTTTATGGTGTATAGTTGGATTTATTATACTATTGTTAATTAGAAAGAAAGATAATTTTAAACATAAGGGATTACTTTTATTTATATATTTTATATGGTATGGTATTGGTAGATTAATTATTGAAGGATTTAGAACTGATAGTTTATATCTTGGTACATTTAGAATTAGTCAGATAGTATCTATTATTTTAATTGTTATTGGTGTTATTGGTATATATATAAGGAGGCAGTTATGGAAAAAAGAAGTGTAGTTATTATTGGATGTGGAATTGCAGGTATGACAGCGGGTATATATTTAAAGAGAGCAGGAATTGATACTTTAATTATTTCAGATAATGCTCCTGGCGGAGTACTAAATAATATACCTAGTATTGAGAATTATCCTGGATATGAAAAAATATCAGGACCAGATCTTGCTATGAATATATATAATCAAGTTAAGAGTATTGATATTCCTATTTTATTTAAGGGAATTGATTCTATTGACATGGATAAGAAAATAATTAATGATTCTATTTTATATGATTATTTAATTATTGCTACTGGTAGAAAAGGCAATGTGTTAGGACTTGATAATGAAAAAGAATTGATAGGTAAAGGTGTTAGTTTATGTGCTTTATGTGATGGATTCTTTTATAAAGATAAAGAGGTAATTGTAGTAGGGGGTGGTAATACGGCTTTAACAGAAGCGTTATATTTATCTAGTCTATGCAAAAAGGTTACTATTGTTTATAGAAGGGATTCTTTTACTTCATTTAAATATTTAATTGATAGAGTTAATAATACTAAGAATATAGATGTTTTATTTAATAGTACTTTAACTAGTTATAATATAGATGATAAAAAGATGCTTAAGTCTGTTTGTATTAATGATAAAGAGATAACTACTGATGGAGTATTTTTAGCAATTGGTAGTACTCCTAACGGGGAATTATTTGATGTTAATAAGGAAAATGGTTATATTGTAGTTGATTCTAAATATAATACTAGTGTTAATAACGCTTATGCTATTGGAGATGTTATTAAAAAAGATATATATCAGTTAGTTACTGCTAGTTACGATGCAGTAGAAGCCTCCTACGACATTATAAGAAAAGAAAGTGAAAAACTTGATAATTACGAGTAATAATGTTATAATTTAACTATGTTAGGGAGAATATTGTTATGAAGGAAAAGAAAAAACTATATGATTATAGAATAGAATATGATACTAAATCTTTGCCTAAAGAACTTCAAGATATTATAAAAGAAATGGAAGAACTGTCTGATAAGGGTGATAATTTTACTTATGATATTGTTTTTGATTATTTCGAAATAGAAGCAAAAGGTTATGTCAGAAGAGGAATATTATCTTTTTCTGATTACAATTTACTTTTAAGAAAGTATGGGTGGTTGTTGTATGAATAATTTTGATAAATATAGTTATAGTGGTCTTTCTTATTTGGAATAAAATATATGAAAAATAAGTTTAATTTAACAAGAGAACAGAATGTATTTGTTGTTAGAAGAAATATAGTTGATTATATTTGGAAAAGTGCAAATCTAGAAGGAATAGATGTTACTTATCTTGAAACTCAAGTAATTTATGATAATGGTATTGTTAATGGTTTAACAGTTAATAATATTATTGCTATTGATAACTTAAAGTATGCTTGGGATTTTATACTTACAAATTATGATATAAATTATGATTTTAATTTACTGTGTCAAATTCATAAATTAACTTGTGATAAATTGGTTTTAAATGAGAATCTTGGAAGATTAATTATTAATCCAGTTAAAGATGAATTAGAAAAACTACTTAATCAACCATTAAAAACTAAAACAGAAATTGCAATAGAAGTAATGTTATGGATTATGCGAAGACAAATGTTTATAGATGGTAATAAAAGAGTTGCAATGTTATTTGCTGATAAGATAATGATTGATAATGGTTGTGGTATTATAACTATTTCACAGGAGAATCAACCTATGTTTTTTGAAAAGTTAATTAATTTTTATGAAAGTGGAGATAATACTGATTTAAAAGAGTGGTTTTATGAAACAAGTATAGATGGTATACAATTTTGATTTGTAAAATCAACTTCATTTTTTAGGAGTATTCATCTCAAAAATTGTTGTCATACAGTTATTTACGAATTGGTCAGACGCGTCTGGCTAATTCATAAGAAGGAGAAAATATGTTAGAAGAAATAAATAATAAAATTATAAATGAAATAACAGAATTAGTTAATCAAACACGCACTAATTTAGCACAAGAGATTAATAAATCGATTGTTTATGTATATTGGAATATTGGAAGAATTATTGTTTCAAATGAAAATGAATATAATAATAGACTTGAATATGGAAAAGAAGTTTTAAAGGGATTGTCAAAAGAATTAACAAAATATTTAGGAAAAGGATATTCAATTTCAAATTTAAAATATATGAGAGTTTTCTATAAAGCTTATCCTAAATTAGATGAATTAAGTGAAAAATTATCATGGTCACATTATTTAGAGTTGATGATAATTCAAGATAAAGATAAAAGAAATTTTTACGAAAAAGAATGTATTAATGAAAATTGGAGTGTACGAGAATTAAGGCGTCAATTGGATACATCACTATTTGAAAGATTACTATTATCGGATGGCAAAACTAATAAGGAAAAAGTTTTTGAAATGTCAAAAGAGGGACAAATTATTTATAAACCAAGTGATATAGTTAAGCAACCTTATGTATTTGAATTTTTGGGTATAAAAGAACAAAAACCTCTATTAGAAAAAGATTTGGAATATAAGTTGATAAGACATATAGAAGATTTCTTACTTGAATTAGGTAAAGGGTTTATGTTTGTTGGCAGTCAACAGAGAATAACTTTAAATAATACAGATTATTACGTGGATATGGTTTTCTATAATAAATATTTAAAATCATATGTTTTGATAGATTTAAAAATTAACAAATTAAAAGCTGAAAATTTGGGACAAATGAATATGTATTTGAATTATTATGAGCATGATGTAAATAGTGATGGTGATGGTAAACCTGTTGGAATAATATTATGTGCTGATAAGGATAAAGTTTTATTAGAATATGCTTTAGGAGGATTATCTAATAATATATTTGCGTCAACATATACATACTATATTCCTGATAAAGAACAATTAATAAATGAGGTTGAAAAAGTTTTAAGTGATAATAATAATTAAATGATTCAAATATAGAAAAAAATAAAAGTATTGTGGAGCGAAATATAGAAAGAACTAGAAAAGAAACATTAGAAGTTGTTAAATTAGGCGACTTGATTGAAAAGTTAATTAATTTTTATGAAAGTGGAGATAATACTGATTTAAAAGAGTGGATTTATGAAACAAGTATAGATGGTATACAATTAAATTAAAAAATATTTTTGATATGGTTTACTTTTAGTTAAAAATATGATATCATTTAGATATAGTAAGAGAAGGAGGAAGATGATATGGATGTTGGAACAATAATAATCATTATTGTTGTAGGAGTTATTTTAGTTCTTGCTTTTTATGTAGTTGGTGTTTATAACAGTTTAATAAATGCTAGAAATAAAGTAAGAGATCAATTTGCTCAAATTGATGTTCAATTAAAAAGAAGAAGTGATATGATTCCTAATTTAGTAGAAACTGTTAAAGGTTATGCTAAACATGAAGAGAAGACTTTTAAAGAAGTTGTGGAAGCAAGAAATAAAATGGCTAGTGCAAATGGTATTAATGAAGAGTTAGAAGCTTCTAATGCTGTTACTGGTGCATTAAATAAACTATTTGCTTTATCAGAAGCATATCCTGAGTTAAAGGCTAATGAAAACTTTAAATCTCTACAAAGTGATTTAAAAGAGACTGAAGATAAAATTAGTTATGCTAGAGGATTTTATAATGATACTGTTTTAACTTATAATAATTTAAGAGAACAGTTTCCATCTAATATAGTGGCTTCTATGTTTAAGTTTGAAAAGATTGATTTCTTTAATGCTAGTGAAAAAGAAAAAGAAAATCCACAAGTTAAATTTTAGGGCTTATTATAAGTCCTTTTTTGATAGGGAGTGAAAAATAATGAAAAAGATTTTATTTACTTTAATGTTATTAATACCTAGTGTTATCTTAGCAAATAGTATTGATAGCATTAATATGGATATTTATGTTGATAATAATGGTACTGCTCATATAACTGAAGAGTGGGTAACATATCTTAATGAAGGAACAGAGGGATATAAACCATATTATAATTTAGGAACTAGTGAAATTAGTAATTTTAAGGTTAGTATGAATAATGTTCCTTATACTTTTAATAGTAATTATAATGTTAATGATAGTTTTGATAAGAAAAAATATACTAATGGTTTTAATTATATTGATAATGGGGTAGAGTTATGTTTTGGTATAAGTGAGTATGGAAGTAATAATTATATACTTAGTTATGATATTAGTAATTTTGTTGTTAATACTAGTGATGGTTATCAAATGATATATTGGACTTTATTTCCATATAATTATAATCCTAGTCCTGATAATGTTAGTATTAAAGTGCATAGTGATTTTAAATATAATGATAATTTACTTATATGGGGATATGGGAAGTATGGTGCTCCTACTTATGTTAGTGATGGAAGTATTATAATGAATTCAGATGGTACTGTTTATTCTAGTGAATATTTAACTTTATTAGTTAAGTTTGATAGTGGTACATTTAATTTATCAACTAATGTTGATAAATCGTTTGATGAATACTTTGAAATGGCCGAAGATGGAGCAGAGATATATATACCTCCTAAACCAAAAGCTACTCTTAAAGAAATATTTTTATCAATTCTTCCAATTGTTGTTTCTTTTGGAACTATAGCTTTGATAGTGATTATTGCGGTTGTTAATGGTTATGGCTATAAAAATAATAAGAAGATTAATAAAAAGAATGTTCCTTTATTTAGAGATATTCCTTGTAATAAAGATATATATTATGCTAATACTTTGGTTAAGTTAAACTCTCTTGCTGGTTATAAAGAGACTAATATATTTGGAGCTATTATTTTAAAATGGATTAAAGGGAATAAGATAGTATTTAGAAAAGCTGAAAAAGATAAGAATAATAATATTGATTTAACTCTTAATCCTACTTTTGATAATCCTTTAGAAAAAGAATTATTTGATATTATGTATAAGGCAAGTAAAGATGGTATATTAGAAGCAAAAGAACTTGAAAAGTGGTGTAAGGATAATTATAGTAAATTCTTTAATTTATTTGAAAGAATAAATAAAGTTGAAATAGAAAAATTAAAAGAAGATGGTCACATTTATAAAAGAAAGAATAAAAGAGAATGTAAAAGAGTAAATGTTATGGATGATACTATATATGATGATAGTGTTAAGTTATTTGGACTTAAGAAGTTCTTAACTGAATTTTCTAATATGAAAACGAGAGAAACATTAGAAGTTCATATATGGGATGAATACTTAATGTTTGCATATATATTTGGAATAGCTGATAAAGTTGCTAAACAATTAAAGGAATTATATCCTGAAGTACTTGTTAATAATGATATTGATTATGGTACTTTAGTATATATAAATCATATATCTACTAGTAGCGTAAGTGCTGCAAGTAGTGCTAGATCTTCTTCTGGAGGAGGCGGATACTCTTCTGGTGGCGGAGGAGGTGGCTCCTTCGGAGGAGGAGGCGGTGGCGGTGGCTTCCGCTAATGCATACATCTTAGATGGTAAAGAATATCCTATTGAAATAATTAGAAAGAATAATAAAAATACTTATTTAAGAGTTAAAGATGGTAAGATAATTGTTACTACTAATTATCTTACTTCTTTAACTACTATTAACAAGTTAATTAAGAATAATACTGCTTTTATTGATAAAGCATTAAATAAAAATAATCAAAAAAAAGAAGATGATTCTTTTAAACTATTTGGTAATAGTTATGATATTATATATGGATTTAATGATACAGAAATAGATAATAATAAAATATATACGAAAGATAATAAATCTTTAAATAAATATCTATCTAAGTATATATATAATATATATGAAGAGAGAATTAATTATTATTATAGCTTATTTGAAGAGAATATACCTATTCCTAATTTAAAGATTAGAAAAATGACTAGTAGATGGGGTGTATGTAATATTAAGAATCATAATGTTACTTTAAATTTAGAATTATCTAAGTATAATATAGAATGTTTAAACTATGTTATAGTACATGAACTTTCCCATTTTATTCATCCTAATCATTCTAAAGAGTTTTGGCTTTTAGTAGGTAAATATTATCCAAATTATAAAGATATTAGAAAATACTTAAGAAATAATACTTAAGTATTTTTAAGTTAAAAATTACTTGTAAAAACTTAATTATTATGATAAAATTAATATGAATGATAAGGAGGGCTTATCCTAATGAAAAAGGTTATAAATAATATATCTAATTTCTTTTCTAAAATGTCTAAAAAAACTAAGATTACTATATTAGTAGTAACACTACTAATACTTGGAGTTACAGTATTATATCAAACATTTGCTACTAGTAGTACTATTAGTGGAGATAGTACTAATGGTTATACAGTAACATTAGATAATAGTGGTACTGTTAGTATACCTGCTAGTGGTAGTAAAACTGTATATTTTAAAGTTAAAAATACTAATAATGCTACTGTTAAGTATGGAGTAGGATATAGTGGTAGTAATATTACTGTTAAAGAATATTCTGATTCTGATAATCCTAGTGCAGGTACTATAAGTAAAGGAGAAAGTAAATTTGTAAAACTATATATAACGAATAGTGGTACTAGTGCAAGTACTGCTACTATAACTACTATACTAGGTTATGAGAATGGAGGAGACTTAATAGTACCTAGTGGTTATACTTTAGTAACAGATAAATATGTTGCATATAAAGGTTTGGCAAAACTAATAGCAATAGATACATTCACTCAAACTTCAACAGTAAAAAATAATAGTATAGATTATAAATATGATACAACACATAGTCTAATGGAAGATATAGATGGTAATATAAGATATTATGGAGCATCTCCTAATAACTATATATACTTTAATTGTGATGACTATTCTAATCAAACATCAAGTACATGTGAAACATGGAGAATAATAGGAGTCTTCAATGGTAAAGTAAAGATAATGAGAAATGAAAGTATAGGTAATTACTCTTGGGATAATAAAGGAACAAGTTCAGGTGCAGAAAGTAATAATGGTAAAAACAATTGGTCAGACGCAAGACTTATGAAAATGTTAAATGCAGGGTATGAAAGTGAAAAAGGAGGAAGTTTGTACTGGAATAGACTAAATGGAGATTGTTATTCGGGAACGACAGCAGATACAACAAAAACATGTGATATGTCTAGTATAGGATTAAAAAATGATATAACAAGAAATATGATATCAGAAACAACGTATTCGTTATTGGGCTGGAAAACCAGTAGTATATATTCAGACCAAGTGTATAATTATGAGAGAACAACAGGAAGTGTATATAATGAAACAACAAGAGATAAGAGTTGGACTGGAAAAATAGCCCTAGCATATCCAAGTGACTATGGATATGCAGCAGACTTAAGTCAGTGCTCTCAGACATTATATGATTATGATAATAGTACATGTAAGAGTAATGACTGGATGTTTAATAATGCAGCCCAGTGGTTATTAACCCCTAGCTCGGGCGTTTCTAATGGCGTGTGGAATGTCTATAGCAGCGGCTATCTCAATAGAATTAACGCTTATAATGAGAATGGCGTGCGACCTGTCCTTTTTCTGGGTTCTGAACTAGGAATCAAGGCGGGGGGAGATGGCTCGAATTCAGCACCATATCAGTTGTCTGCGTAATTACGCAGGCAGACTGATAACAAAAAGCGGTAGATTAAACTTGTCAAAGAAAGGCCTCCGTTCAGGCTTGGTCTGAAGGGGGCCAGGTGAGCGAAAGCCGAAGGCGAAGCGATTCTTCATGAATACTATCTAGTGCGGTATTAAGATAGACAAGCATAAAGAAAGATGTGGAGTCGGAATGGGCGAAATCCGCCTGTAGGCGGAGAATTAAAATTGGTATTAACATCTTTTTAGATGTTTAATATAGGGTAACTTCAAATATAAATCAGCACCCCTAACTCGGGCAATTCTAATAACGTGTGGAATGTCAATAGCAGCGGCTATGTCAATAATGGTAATAACGCTTATAATGAGAATGGCGTGCGACCTAGCCCTTTAAGTAGCGGGATTCTACTAGGTTATGGCTTAGTATGACAGAGCTTTAAAGGACAGAAGTATCCTAGATATTTATCTCTAAATGGAGGTTATAGATGGAACTTGTCTATGGGCAAGCTTGGCTCTATAACGGTTTAGTTATCATCATAAGCTTTTGCTTATGATGATACATTATTAATATAGAAGAGGAGGTTTTAGTTATGTTAATTACATCAGTAAATAATAATAGAATTAAAGATATATGTAAATTAAAAGAAAAGAAATATAGGGATAGTACTAATACTTTTATTATTGAGGGGAAGAACTTGGTTAATGAAGCATATAAAAAGAATCTATTAAAAGAAATATATGTACTTGAGGGTACAAATATTTCTTTAGATATTGATACTTTCTATGTAACAAGAGAGGTTATGAAGAAGATATCTAGTACTGATAGTATACCTAGTATTGTTGGTATATGTTATAAAAGAGAAGAGAGTAGTATTGGTAATAGGTTATTAATTCTTGATAATATTCAAGACCCGGGTAATTTAGGTACTATTATTAGGTCTTCAATGGCATTTAATATTGATACTATTGTTGTTAGTTCTGATACTGTTGATATGTATAATTCTAAGGTGCTTAGGTCTACGGAAGGAATGATATTTCATATTAATATTATTGTTAGAGAATTATCTTCTTTTATTGAAAAGATTAAAGAAGATGGTTATGTTATATATGGTACTAAAGTTGATGGTGGTGTTAATGTTAAGAATATAGATATTGATAAGAAGTATGCTTTAGTAATTGGTAATGAAGGTAGAGGAGTATCTGATACTATTAGTAGGTTATGTGATAAATACTTATATATTAAAATGAATAGTGAAGTAGAGAGTTTAAATGCTGCTGTTGCTACTTCTATACTTCTATATGAAATGGATGATAAATATGACTTTAATTAAGATTGGTAAGATTGTTAATACTCATGGTATTAAAGGGGAACTTAGATTATTATCTAAGTTTCCTTATAAGGATAAAGTATTTATTAATAATATGAAGATATATATTAATAAGAGAAATGAAGAGGTTATTAATACCTACAGGAGACATAAGAACTTTGATATGATTACTTTAAAAGGATATAATAATATTAATGAAGTGTTAAAATATAAGGGTAAATATGTTTATGTTAATGATAGTGATATTAAATTAGATAACAATAATTATTTAGATGAAGATTTAATTGGATTAAATGTTATATATGAAAATAATAATAAGGGTGTTATTATTGATATAGAGAGATATGATAAGATAGTATTATTTAATATTAAAGGTAATGATAAGAATTATTTAGTACCTTATAATGATAATTTAATCGATAAAATTGATATTGATAATAAAAAGATATTTATTAAAGATATTAAAGGTTTATTTGATAATTAGGTGGTGAATTGTTATGAAGAGTTTACCATATCCAGTTTGGAAGGATAATAATTTAAATTATTATTATGATACTTATGATGTAAATAGTGATGTTATTGAAGTAGTAGGTCCTAGTTTAGTTGATAGTTTTTCTGATATAATTGGAACTGATCTTTATTATCCTTTTAGTCATAAGTATAATAATAAAATAGTTAATGATCATGCTCATTCTTTTGAAGAGGTTGTTAGTGTTCTTTATATACATCCTGTATCTTTTTTCTTAAAGAAAGAAGATACAGAGTTTTATAATGAGGGAGAGTTAGCATACTTAAAGTATCTTCAAAAATATTTATTATTTATAGGTAGAGAAGATACTGATAAAATAACAAAGAATTTATGTAATAACTCTTTAGCAGATAAATTATCTAAGTGTTCTGGTTATTATAATTGTAGTAATGAAATATGTGAATTAATATTACAAAATGAATTAAGGAAATCTTTTTATGTATCTTATTTTAATTTAGATAATAGTATTGTGAAGAAAATACTTAGGAATACTGATGGTGATATACTTGGAATAATTAAATTAACTATAGTTAAATATAAGAAATTAGATGAGTTAGATGATAATGATTTAGATTATAAGTTACTTGGATATAATGATTTAGATTCTTTTAAAGATTATATTAGTAATAATTATGATGATGATATAAAGATATGTATAGAAAATATTGAAGTAATAGAAAGATTTTAATAGTGTAATATATAATAAATTATTCTAGAAAAAAATATTTTATAGTAGAGACTCTTAATGGGTCTCTACTTTGCTATATGAATTGTTGTTTTTATTATTGACTTTTATAATCTAAGATAATATAATGTATATATATTAAGGCTCTAACCTCATTTTGAGGATATTTTAGGATGATTTTAATGATGTAGTAATTGAGCAAAATAATAGAAAAGGAGAAGACTTTATGTAAATAAAGTAAGGTAGAGTAACAACACATAACGCTCTATTAATTATAAGTATTTATTAAAAATATTTTTTTATTTATTCACAAATTGTTGACTTGTGTGAATAAATAGTTTAAAATAATTATTGGTGATTTATATGTGTTTATATTTTTATAACGAATTAGAAAAGAAATTAAAATCAAATTATCAAATTAAGAAAGCAATAAATGAAGAAAAATATTTTAAGATTGATACTAATTTATATTCAGATAAAAAATATGTTAATTCTTTAGAAATAATTAATAAAAAATATCCAGAGGGAATAATTACTATGGATAGTGCTTTTTATTATTATAATTTAACTGATGTAGTACCAGATTATTATTATCTTGCTACAAAGAGAAATAATACTAGAATTAAAGATAATAATATTAAACAAGTTTTTATTCAAAATGATTTATTTGATTTTGGTAAAACCGAGATTATAATAGAAAATGTTAAAATAAATATTTATGATAAGGAAAGAATGCTTATTGAATTAGTAAGGAAGAGGAATAGTGTAGCCTTTGATTATTATAAAGAGATAATTAATAATTATAGGCATATTACTGGTGAATTAGATATGTATAAACTACAAGAGTATCTTTCCTATTATAAAAATGGGCATTCTTTGTATGATATTTTAATGAAAGAGGTGTTTTAGTGCATTTAGAAATGCTAAGAGAAAAATATATAAAGAATGGATATAGTCCTACTACTGCTTCTGCCAAAATATGTCAAGATATAATATTATATAAGATTGCTAAAAGCACATTAAATAGAAATGTGACTATTAAGGGTGGAGTTATTATGTATAATTTATCAAATGATAAAAGAAGAGCGACAAAAGATTTAGATTTGGATTTTATCAGGTATTCTTTAGATGATGAATCTATAAAGGGATTTATTAATAAGTTGAATGATATGGATGATAATATTACTATTTATATTAATGATTCAATAAAGAAACTTCATCACCAAGATTATGATGGTAAAAGAGTAGAAGTTTCGTTAGTAGATGAGTTTGGTTACGAGATAACATCAAAATTAGATATTGGAATTCATAAAAATTTTGATATAATGCAGGATGAATATTGTTTTAATTTAGATACAATCTCTGAAAGTGTTACTCTTATAATCAACTCTAAGGAACAAATGATATGTGAAAAATTAAAGTCATTATTAAAGTTAGGGATTAGGTCTACTAGATATAAGGATATTTTCGATATATATTATTTAATAAATTATACTTTGATTGATAAAAAGAAATTATTAGATGTTATTAATGTTTTAATATTAAATGATATAAATATGAGACAAATAGAAGTTATGGATATAGTTAATGATTTAAAAATAATTTTAACTGATGAAAACTACATAAAAAAATTATCTATTTCAAAAAATAATTGGCTTGCTATGCCAATTAAAGAGGTAATTTTAAATATATTAGATTACTTTGAATCATTACTTTTGATTTGTGTATAAAGAATAGTATTAATAAAAATAATTCATAATAAAGACTCTTTAAGGGGAACTGTTATGTCATGTAATCATTCACAAAATGAAATATGTGAATTAATATTACAAAATGAATTAAAGAAATCTTTTTATGTATCTTATTTTAGTTTAGATAATAGTAATGTGAAGAAAATACTTAGAAATACTGATGGTGATATACTTTGAATAATTAAATTAACTATAGTTAAATATAAGAAATTAGATGATTTAGATGATAAGTTGCTTGGATATAATGATTTAGATTCTTTTAAAGATTATATTAGTAATAATTATGATGATGATATAAAGATATGTATAGAAGATATTGAAGTAATGGAAAGATTTTAATGTATCTATAACCAGCAAATACCATAGAATTTATGGGAAAAGAATAAAAAAATAATAAAAAATAGTTGTATAAACTATATAAAATATGATATAATTAAGTAGATGTCTTTGGGAGGAGGAGTAAACATGGCAAAGAAGAATGAAAATAGAGTATTAGTTTCTCTAATGTGTGAAGAATGTAAAAACATTAATTATACAGAGGAAAAGAATAAAAAGAATACTCCAGAAAAATTAGAATTAAATAAGTATTGTAAACATTGTCGTAAGACTACTAAACACAAAGAAACAAAGAAATAGGAGGTAACTAATGATAAATGTAAATGATTTTAAAACAGGTCAAACTATTAATTATGATGGTAATTTATACCAAATATTAGAGTTTAATCATGTAAAGCCAGGAAAAGGAGCCGCTATCGTAAAAGCAAAATTAAAAAACCTAAGAACTGGTTCAATAGCAGAATATACATTTAATGCAGGTATCAAAGTTCCTACTGCTCATGTAGAAAAGCAAAAAATGCAATTTCTTTATGCAGATGGTGATAATTACAGTTTTATGAATATGGAAACTTACGAACAAGTAGATTTAAATAAAAAACAAATTGAAAACGAAGTAAAATATTTAAAAGAAGGATTAGAAGTAATCATAATATTCTTTGAAGGAGAAATGTTAGGAATAGAACTTCCAGAAAAAATATCTTTTGTAATTACTAAAACAGAGCCAGGTATTAAAGGTAATACTGCTACTAACGCAACAAAGGATGCTATTATAGAAACAGGTATGTTAGTAAAAGTACCATTATTCATTGAACAAGATGAAGAGATAATAGTATCTACTAAAGATGGAAAGTATGTATCTAGAAAATAGATACATATTTTTTTGTAAACTAATGGTTTATTTGCTTTACTTATTAAAATATATGTTTTATAATTAATATGTGGTAAATATGAAGTATATAGATAAATATTTGGAGTACTTAGAAGTAGTAAGAAAATATAGTGATAAGACAATAAAATCATACTCAGATGACTTAATAGAATATAATGAGTTTTTAGGAAATAACTTTAAAAATATTTTAGATATAAATATAGATATAACTAAAGAATATCTAAAATATCTATATGATAGAGGTATAAATAAAAATTCAATATCTAGAAAATTAAGTAGTATAAGAGGTTTTTATAATTATCTAGTAAAAGAGGAAATAATTAGTACTAATTACTTTAATAATATACCAAGTCCTAAGAAAGATTTATATCTACCAAAGTTTTTAAATAGCGAAGAATTAGATAAAATATTTAGTGTATGTAGTGAGAATACACCTAGTGATGAGAGAGATACATTAATAATAGAATTATTATATGCTACTGGACTTAGAGTAAGTGAACTAGTAAATATTAAAGTAAAAGATATAGATAGAGGAAATAAAAGTATTAAGGTATTAGGTAAGGGAGATAAAGAAAGAATAGTCTTATATAATAATCATACTAGTAAAGCCTTAGATATATATCTTAATGATGCATATCATATTTTTAATAAAAAGAATAGTGAATATTTAATATTAAATCATAATGGTGGTAAGTTATCAGATAGATATGTTAGAATGATTATTGATAAACTTGTAAGAAAGGCTAATCTAGATATTAGGATAAGTCCTCATACTATTAGACATACCTTTGCAACAGATATGCTAGAAGAAGGAGCAGATTTAATGACTGTAAAAGAATTACTCGGACATGAGTCATTAAATACAACAAGTATATATACACATATTACAAATGAACAGATAAAAAAGACATATAATATGGCTCATCCAAGAGCCAAGAAATAGAGGAGAAATAGATTATGGCAAAATTATATTTTAAATATGGACCAATGAAATGTGGTAAAACAACAGATATTATAAAAACATATTATAACTATAAAGAGAAAGGTTTAAATGTTTTGATAATGAAACCAGGAGATGATAAAAAGGCTGGTGCAATGATACAAAATAGGGCAGGAGCAGAATTAAATACTGATTATGTAATACCTGCTGACGCGAATATCTATAGTTTAATAACATATCATTTAATGGAAAATAATACAGATTGTATAATCGTAGATGAAGCTCAATTTTTAACACCAAAGCAAGTAGATGAGTTAGCAGAAGTAGTAGATATGTATGGTATTCCAGTACTCTGCTACGGCCTAAGAGCAGATGCTTTTAGTCATGTATTTCCAGGTAGTCAAAGACTATTTGAGATAGCGGACAAATTAGAAGAATTAAAGGCTATCTGTAAATGTGGTAAAAAAGCAACTTTCAATTTAAGATATAATAAAATAAATGGAGAGAATATCCCTGTATTTGAAGGAGAACAAATATCCATCGATGGAATAGATGCAGACTACGATTCTGTATGTAGACCATGTTATAAAAAATTAAGGAGAGAGTATGAGAAGAAAAAGGAATAAAAGTAAAAAGAAGATATTAATAATAGTACTAATAATAATATTTATTCTCTTTTCACTAGGAGCATATTTAATATATACTAAAACAAATATATTTACTTATAAAAGTAAAATAACAATAGAAGTAGGAGAAAAAGTACCCTCTATTAAAGATTATCTATATAAAGATAGTGATAAAGTAAAAGAAATAGTATGGAATGATATAGAAGAAGTTGATAATAAAATCTATAAACCAGGTACATATACAGGAGTATTCAAATATAAAGAAGAAGATAAAGAAGTAACACTAATAGTAAAAGATACAACACCTCCTAGTATAGAAGGAGTAAAAGATATTGAAGTACTTGCTTTTTCTGATAAACCAAATCTACTAGATGGTGTTGTAGTAGAAGATAATAGTAAAGAAGAAATAACTGCTACTATAAAAGGGGAATATAATATTGAAGAAGAGGGAGAATATTTTCTTAGTTATTCTGCTAAAGATTCTTCAGGAAATGAAACTGAAAAAGAGTTCAAGATAACAGTAAAGAATAATCCTAATGTAAAAATAAGTAAGAGTACAAAAGGATATACAATAAAAAACTACTATGGAGTAACATATGTAGATGGAGTAGTAATAGCAAATAAAACATATTCACTACCAAGCAATTTTGCTCCTAATAACTTAGTAACAATAAATGGATATATAAAAGTAGTAGATTATGTTAAAGATGCTTTTCTATCATTAAGTAGTGATGCTAAAGCCATAGGTTTAAATATATATGCATCATCAGGTTATCGTTCATATAGTAATCAAAAATATATATATGAAAACTATGTATCAATGGATGGAAAAGAAAATGCAGATAGATATTCTGCTAGAGCAGGTTATTCTGAACATCAAACAGGTCTAGCTATAGATGTAAATACGATAGATATGACCTTTGATAATACAAGTGAAAGTGTATGGTTAAGAGAGAATGCTTATAAATATGGCTTCATAATAAGATATCCTAAAGGAAAAGAAGATATAACAGGTTATATGTATGAGCCATGGCATATAAGATATGTTGGAAAAGAACTATCAAATAAATTATATAAAGATGGAAGTTATATAACACTAGAAGAGTACTATGGAATAAATAGTAAATATGAGTAGAAGTACTTTAAGAAAGACTATTAATAAGTAGTCTTTTTTCTAATTTATCCATAAAATACTTTATTATAAAGACTACTAGAGTAGGCTTTATAATACCACGGAAGACTATAGGCTGAAGTGGCAAAATAATAAAATTCTTCTATTTTTCTCTTAATATAAACATAAGCCATAATTAAAAATAAAGTACTAACATAAATTATTATAAGGAGGGATAGTATGATAAATCCTTATAATAAAATAGGTAGAGATAATAATTGTCTAAATAAATGTAATTGTATCCCTGTAAATATAGGAAAAGTAGGCCCAACTGGACCAAGAGGTGAGAGAGGAGATAGAGGCCCTGCTGGTCAAGATGGAATTGCAGATACTATCACAGTAGGAGTAACTACAACAGGAGAAGCAGGAACAGAGGCTATTGTTACTGATACCAAACTAGGAAATAACCACATACTAGATTTCGTAATACCAAAAGGACCACCAGGACCAGAAGGAACTCTAGTAAATAGAAGTGCCTATCTAGTAACATTCAATGCAAGTACTACTCCAGGGGGCATACCAGTATTATCAAATCAAAATATTCCCATAGATAGAGAAGAACTAGATATCAGTAAAATAATAGAATTAGATACCAATTTATACCTAATAAATTTCAATGTAGAAGGCTACTATAAGATAAGTTTTACCATAAATGCCTATCCAGAAGTGCATGGTCAAGACTTTGACCCTACTAAAGATATTGTATCAGTAGGTTTTCGAGAAACTAATACGGATAATGTATATGTTGGAGTAGGAGAGTTTGTTTATAATGGAGAGAGTGTTGAACTGTCCGCTAGCGGAATAATTTCTGTTGTCGATACGGCTGTAACCTATGAACTTGCTAATCTTAGCAAATATACTATTTATCTAGAAACGCCAGACTTAAATAATATCTTATCAAACTCATACTTTGCTAATCCATTAGTAACAATAGTAATAGAATTTCTAGGAAGACCAGGAGTATAAATGAATAAATATAAAGTATGTATATATGCTATCTGTAAAAATGAAGAAGCCTTCATTGATAGATGGTATGATAGTGTTAAAGAGGCTGATAAAATATTCGTTCTTGATACTGGAAGTAGTGATAAGACAGTGGAAAAGTTAAAGGCCAAAGATAAAGTAACAATAAAGAGTGAAGAAATAATACCATGGAGATTTGATGTAGCTAGAAATAAATCATTAGATATGGTTGATAAAGATACTGATATATGTATATGTATAGACTTAGATGAAGTACTAAAAGAAGGCTGGCGAAATGTACTAGAAGATGCTTGGAAAGAAGGAACTACTAGAGCTTATTATACTTATAATTGGAGTCATGATGAGGATAATAATCCATTAGTAACTTTCTATATTGATAAGATACATAGTAGGGATAACTATAAGTGGACTCATCCTGTTCATGAAGTATTAATACCACTAAAAGAAGAAAATAAAATAACTATTGATAACTTAATATTGGACCATTATCCAGATAAGAGTAAGAGTAGAAACTCCTACTTACCACTACTAGAGTTATCTGTTAAAGAGTCTCCTTTGGATGATAGAAATATGCACTATTTAGGTAGAGAGTATATGTATCATAATAGGTATAATGAGGCTATAGATACTCTTATTCGGCACTTAGGATTAAAAACAGCAATATGGAAAGATGAGAGAGCAGCCTCTATGAGATTTATAGGTAGATGTTACTTTTATTTAGGAAGATATAATGAGGCAGAACTATGGTATAAGAAGGCTATTAAAGAAGCACCATATCTAAGAGATGCTTATGTAGAAATATCTCTTTTATATAATTATTTTAATGATAATAATAAAGTGATATATTATACTAATAAGGCATTAAAGATAATGAATAGATCAAAAACTTATATTAATGAAGTATTCTCTTATGATAGTACTATCTATGATTTAAGAAGTATAGCCTTCTATAACATAGGTAAATATAAGGCATCATTAAAAAATATAAATATGGCTCTTATGATAAATAGTACTGATAAAAGACTTATTAATAATAAGCATTTAATAGAAGATAAATTATAGTTATCAATCTAAGCCTAAGGTCTTAGATTGTTCTTGTTAGCCTGAGGTCTAACAAGAATAAAATATTATGTTTATTATATAGGGGTTAAGAATGTCTAATGATAGTAATCTATCTATTACTACTAAATAATAATTTACTTTTTCTTCTATTCATAGTATAATTAAAAAGGAGTAGGAAGTGGTATTATTATGTCTAAGAAAAGAAGAAGAAAAAGAAAATTAAAACCCTTTGCTAAAGTATTATTTACTTTCACAATAATATTGTTACTCGCAGGTGGTACTTATTATATTTATAAAGATAGTAGTAGTCAAAATATAAATAAAGATAATATAAGTAATAAAGATAATAATCAAAATATAAATAAAGATAGTAATGATAGCAGTGATAGTGATATAATTATAAAGACAAAAGAAGAAATACCTGAAGAAATAGATAAAGATGACTATGTAGGTATTTTAGAATATAAATCACAAAATGATTATAGATATAAAGAGGTAGTAGCAAGTAAAGATATATATCCTGAAAAACTATTAGAGATGTTATCTAGAAATGATGATATGATTAGTTATATGTATGATTACGAAGAAAAAGAAGGACATGTTTATATAGATAATATCGGTAAAGTAACTAAGGGAGAATATCCACTTCTTCTGCAGTATGATAAAAAGTGGGGATATGGAATATATGGAGATAGAGTATTAGCAATTAATGGCTGTGGTCCTACGGCTTTAGCAATGGCACTAGCAGGACTTACAGGGAATAATGATGTAACTCCTTATGATATTGCTAAGTATTCATATGAAAATGGTTATTATACAAGTGAATGGGGGACTAGATGGGATTTAATGACAATTGGTATTAAATCATTTGGGATAGTAGGAAAGACATTTGCATTAACAAAGGAAAACTTATATAATGAATTAAATAGTGGTCATCCTGTTATAACAAGTATGAGACCAGGAGACTTTACTACTGTAGGACACTTTATATTACTTACTGGAGTAGAAGATGATAAGATAAAGGTAAATGATTCAAATAGTAAAATAAGAAGTGAAAAACTATGGGATTACGATGTAATTGCTCCTCAGATAAAAGGACAATGGTCATTTAGCCTAGTAAGTTAAAAGAACTAGATTTCTCTAGTTCTTTTCTTAATTCTATCAGTCATATTCTTAATAGTAGCACTATCTGTGTACTTTTCTATATTGGATAAGTTATTATAAATATCTTTTAAAGTTTCTCTTAAGTTTTCACTTACTTTATCATTACCATATTTACAAGTAAAGTCTACATATTTAATTAATTCTCTAATTTCTTTATCATAAGTATTAAGTAGTTCTTCTACTTCTTTTACTAATTTATTTCCTTCCTTCATGTATCGCTTTTCTTCCGTAGTATAATACTTTATAAGCTCTAAGTCTTCTTTGATATTTTTAATACCGCTAATTAGTCCAATAGATATTTCATCTGTTTTTATAGATTTAATAAGTAGTAAGATAAAGTAGGCAAAAGCCGCAAGTAGTTCACTGACAATTATGTAACCAGCTAAATTGTCTTCACTTACCAAACAATCATTTTCATCAACATTAGTTTTAGTAATAATATAATAAATATTATCATAAACATTTTCGTAAGTTAAAGTATCTTTATTTTCTCTTTGCCTATTTCCTTCAATACCTAAACCTTCAAAGTTAAGATTTAATATTTCTTCATTAGATAAGTCATTTACTTCACCTAAATTATAAGTAGTAACATATCTATAAAAACCACCTAGTTTTTTCTGATATGGTTCATACTCGGTAACAATTGTGCCTTCAGTTTTATCTGAATAAAATGGCTCTGTAGTCTCTTCACTATTATTTCTAGTATCATAAGTAGTAATGATAGTACTTTTTAAATCTGGATGGCTATAAGCCTGACTTTTGGCTAAACGATAAGCACCACCCATTAGAGTAGTAATAACACTAGCACTAAGAATAACACTACCTATATTCTTAATATATCTAGTAGATTTCTTTATACTTACTCTTTCTTCTCTATAATCTTTCGCCCAATTATAGCAAAGATTTATTCTATTACTACGATTAAATAATCCAATTTTTATAGTTTTATATAATTGGTATAATTCAGTTATATCCTCTCTTGTTTTTTCTTTTTTTGTAGAGTCTACGATTAGAGATAATAATTCGTAATCTAAATAATGACTATTAATACCATTAGAATCAATTAAATCTCTTCTGTTAAATATATCATTATTTTTAACATCATTCTTATCAAGACTATCTAATTCTGAAGATATTTCTTTATCTAAATAAGTAGTATGAATACTATCATTTAAAAGTTCTTTATATAAAGATGTTAATTCTAGTTTTACTTCTTCTTTTAATAAATAATAAGTAACTTTATAAATATTATCTATTAATTTACCTTCTACTTGATAATCTAAAGTATTAGACTTCTTTAAACTATTTAATAATCCTATAAGTTTTGGCTCTAATTCTAATATTTCTTTTTCCTCTAAATTATTATTAGAAATAATATTCTCTAGTACATTAGTAAATGACCTAACTTTTAAATATACTTCATACTTAGATAATTCATATTCTATTTTTTTTAGTTCATTAATAGCCTTAGAATAATTAGCCTCTAGATAGTCAACTACAAAAGGAGTATCAAAACTCTTTTTTAAGTCTTCCTTATTACTTTGGCAGCAGGTTTCATCTATTTCATATATAAGATTTTCATACTTAGTAGTATCAAGTCCTACTTTTTTAAGTCTATCAATGGTTTTATTTATTTTATATAATTCAGTTTTATATACAATTGCTAAATCTCTTTCCATATGTTTATCTCCCTCTATTAAGATTATTTACTTAACTTTTTTACTTTCATATTTTCTACACTATTTTTTATAACTATTCCGCCTTCGTATTCAAAAATACTATCAAACTCTCTATTAATATTTTTTAAAGTTTCTCTTAAATCATCGCTTACTTTATCATTACCATATTCACAAATAAAGTCAGCATATCTAAATAACTCTCGAATCTCTTTATCATAAGTAGTTATTAATTTTTTGATGTCTTCAATAATCTTGTTTCTTTCTTCAATATGTTTTTTTTCATTTTTTTTGAATGTTACTAGAAGTTCTAAATCATTTTTAATGTTTCTAGCACCACTAATTAATCCAATTGGAATATCATCGATTATTACACCATATGTTGCTGCAAGAACAACATAAGTGAAAAATGCAGGTATTTCCCAAAGAATTGTGTAAAACACTAAATCACTACGTTCTAGTTTATAATTATTTTTATCAACATTAGTTTTAGAAATAATATAATAAGTATTATCATAAATATCTTCATATGTTAATGTATCTTTATATTCTTCCTCTTTATCTTTACTTGTGTATAATTTTGCAAAGTCAAGATTTAATATTTCTTCATTGGATAAATCAGTATTATCTCCTAAATCATAAGTGGTGACATATCTATAAAAACCATCTGATTTTTTCTGATATGGTTCATATTTGGTAATAATAGTTCCCTCAGTTTTATCTGAATAAAAAGGCTCTGTAGTATTTTCACTATTATCTCTAGTATCATAAGTAGAAATGGTAGTACTATTAATATGGGTACAGCCTTTTCTTGCTAAAAGATGTGCACCACCAAATATAGTAGTTATAATACTAGCACTAAGAATCATACTACCAATATTTTTTATGTAAGAAGATGGTTTACCATAAAATTTAATTTTATTTCTAACCTGATTTATACCGTAATTAGCATATTTTAGATCCGATTTATAGGATTTTAACTTTTCTTCAAATCCGTAGCAGGATTTTAGTAGTTTATTTATTTCTTCTATATTTTTTTGACTATCTATTTTACCATTTATTAAAGATAATAATTCATAATCTAAATAATGACTATTAATACCACTTAAATCTATAGCATTCTTTCTCTTAAATATAGCATTATTTTTAGAATCATTTTTATCTAATGTATCAAGTTCTAAAGATATTTCTTTATCTAAATACATAGTATGAACTTCATCACTTTTTAAAGCATTAAATAAGTTATCTTTACCTAAACTAATTTCTTCTTTTAATAAATAGTAGGTAACCTTATAAATACTTTCTACAACATTTCCTTCAGTAGAATAATTTAGAGTATTAGATTTCTTTAAACTATTTAAAACATTAATTAATTCTGGTACTAATTTTTCTAGTTCTTCAGTATTTAAACTCTTATTTGTAATAGCAAGTTCTAATATATTAGTAAGTGAATTAACTTTTAAATACACTTCATATTTAGATAATTCATATTCAATATTTTTAAGTTCGTTAATAGCCTTAGAATAATTAGCCTCTAGATAATCAACCATAAAAGGAGTATTAATACTTTTTTCTAAGTCTCTTTTATTATTTTCACTACATTCATTATCTATTTTAGATACTAATCTTTCATAGTTAGTAGTATCAAGTCCAATACCTTTTAATCTATTTATTATTTTGTTTACTTTATATAGTTTTGATTTATATACAATTGCTAAATCTCTTTCCATATATATATTTTCCTCCCCATCAAAAAGTACTAATATTATAGGATGTTATCATAATTTTGTCAAGTTTTTATAATGAAGATGAAAGAAGTAATCTAATGGAATAAAAAGAAAATAATAAGACTGGTGATAATAATTTTAGTTTTAGTAGTTAGGGGCATTAAGTACTAATGGTATTGTTAAGTCAACAAAAGTAGATGATGATAATAATAATCATCATAATAATGTTAGAACTGTTGAAGTTACCTAAGAAAGAAGTAGATGGGAAGAAGAAAAAGACTTATTAGAAGTTAAATTTAAAAATATAACAAAGGTATTAAAGATGATCTATATGATAAAGATAAATATGTCTTCTTTTTCTGTTTTAATTAAAAGATCGAGAAAACATGTTTTTCTGGGCCTCCTGTGGATAACTTAAAATAGATAAAAATGAGCCGTTTTATTAACTAGGTGTTAATTTTGCGTTCGCTTTCTGTATGCTTTTACAAGTTTTTTAGATAAATTATCGTATTTTTGGTAAAATGTGAAAAAAATGGAGTATTTAATATATAGAAAGGAGGCGCGCGCATGGGCATGACTTAGGTACTTTATTTGACAAAGAATAAAAATGGTTAATAAAGGTGAAGAAGGAGAGATAAATGATAAAAGAAAAGATACAAGAAGGAATATTTATGCCATTAATATTTGATAGAATGTTTAAGGTAGTATTTAATTTAAATAATAAGGTATTAATAAAGATGTTAAATGACATAATGGGATTAGATATAAATGAAGAATCTAAAGTAATAGTAAGTAATTCTTTAATACCATATGAAGAAAGTGGAAGATTTTTTGAACAAGACTTAGTTATAGAACTAGATAGTGAGTCATTTATATGTATTGAAATGAATAAGGATAAAAATAGTTATTCATTTAATAGAAACTTTATGTATGGTATGATGTATATACGGCAAAAGATAGATAAGAATACTTCTAAAAAGAGTATTGATGATTATAATTTAAAATTATTAAATTTAAATATGTTTCCAAATGAATGTAATGAGTTAGTCGAAGAGGCTGCTTTTTTTTACATCAAAAGTGGCAGAATTGCTACGAAAATATTCAAAATATATGATTTTAACATTGATAATAATGAAGAAATATTATATAATGGAGATGAAAAGAAAAATAGATTAATAAGATGGAGTAAGATATTAAGAGCAACATCATATGAAGATTTAATCTATTGGATTGGAGATGATCTACTTACTATGGAAGAGAAAGAAGAATTTTTAAGATGTATAAAGATGGCTAATCGAAATGGTGACTTATATAGAGAGTGGATATCCAAATTAAATGGAGAAATGAAATATGAAATGACTCTAGAGAATGCTAAAAAAGAGGCTCTTTTAATAGGTGAAAAGCAAGGTATTGAAGAGGGAGAAGAAAAAGGATTTAAGAAAGGCGTAAAAAAGGGCAAGATGGAAGGAATCAAACTAGGAAAAGAGGAAGGCAAAATAGAAGGCATTCAAGAAGGACTTCAGAAAGGTGCAGAAGAAAAAGCACTAGAAGTCATAATAAGTTTATTAAAACAAAAAATAGACTATAATGTTATTGCAAATGCAACAGGAAAGACAATTGAAGAAATAAAAGAAATAGAAAAAAGTATATAAAGATAGCGAGAGAATCTCTAAGAGAGGGATTCTCTTTTTATATTATGTCTAAAGAGGAGGATAAAAAATGACAGAAATAAAAGAAGAAAAAGTATTAGAATATACTGCATATAATGAA
>USIB01000012.1 GCA_900554615.1 uncultured Mycoplasmatota bacterium
TTTTCTCTTCTTCCTTTCTTTCTTTAGATAGGTTTCCTATCCTTAATATAATTATATCATAACTAATATTTTAATCAAGATGTTTTGTCAATTTTTGTCCTTTTTACATCAATAATTGACAAGAAATATTTCTATAAAATAACTGCTTATATATGATATGTATGGTTGATACTTTAACTAAAGACTTATGTTTTAAGGCTTTAGTTAACCCTCTAAGACTTAGGCTTAGAGGGTTATAAAAAGAAAAAAGACTCTTATTCAAAGTCTTTTATACTAATAGTTTTCTTAGTTTCTATTTCTTTCTTTTTAGGAGCACTAACTACTAATACACCATTCTTAAAACTAGCATCAATATCTTCTTCATCAATATCTCCTAGATAGAAACTTCTAGATACTTTACTATAACTCTTTCTTTCACGATGAAGATATTTTTTATTTTCTTCTTCATTTTCTTCTTTTTCAAAAGAAATAGATAATGTACCCTTATCAATAGAGATATTAATATCATCTTTAGTATATCCTGGTGCTTCCATCTCTACGACTAGTCTACCATCTTTTTCATAGATATCACTCTTAATATTTTCATCTCCTTTGAAAAAACTATCATCAAAAAATAATCTACTTGGCAACATACAAATCATCTCCTTTAAAATTATATTATTTATTTGCCATTATATCACACATAAGATTAGATAACTCAGTAGGATTATCAATAGGAAGTCCTTCAATTAATCTTGCTTCATAATAAATAACCTTTGTGTATTTAGTAAACTCATCTTTATCATTTTTGTATAAGTCTTTTAATTTATCTACTATCTTATGACTAGCATTAATTTCTAATACCTCACTTGCTTTTATCTTCTCATCAGTAGGCATAGCATTAATTACTTTCTCCATTGATGTAGATACTTCTCCCGTAGTAGTTAAGCATACTGGGTGACTCTTTAGTTTGTTAGTAAGTTTTACTTCTGTTACATTATCTTCAAGTACTTTCTTCATTTCTTCGAGCATATCTTTGTTATCAGTATTCTCTTTATTTATCTTTTCTTTTTCTTCTTCTGTAGATAAATCTGTACTTTCATTACTAACATTAACAAAAGTCTTTCCTTTATACTCATGAATTGCCATTATTGCAAACTCATCAACATAATCAGTTAAGTATAATACTTCGTGTTTATCTTTAATACCTTCTACTTGAGGTAACATATCTATCTTATCAACTGTTTCACCAGCACAATAATAAATATTCTTATCTTCTTCTTTTAATTTATTTACATATTCATCTAAAGTAATTAACTTCTTCTCACTAGATGAATAGAACATAATTAAATCTTCTAGTTTATCTTTATGCATACCATAGTCGTTATATATACCAAACTTTAGTTGTGTACCAAAAGCTTTATAAAACTCTAGATATTTATCTCTATTATTCTTAAGTAAATCTAATAATTCATTTTTTACTTTAGTTTCGATACTCTTAGCTATTAGTTTAATATTTTTATCATCTTGTAATGTCTCTCTTGATATATTTAGTGGGATATCTTCTGTATCAATTACTCCTCTTACAAAACTAAAGTAATCAGGAAGTAACTCACTACATTTATCCATTATTAGTACTCCGTTAGTATATAATTGTAATCCTTTTTCGTATTCTTTACTATAATAATCATATGGAGCATGACTAGGTATATATAATAGTGCATTATAGTTAACATTACCTTCAATATTGAAATGTAATACATCTAGTGGTTTTTCATAATCAAAGAACTTATCACTATAGAAGTTATTATATTCTTCTTCAGTTATATCTTTCTTATTTCTTTTCCATAGAGGTATTCTACTATTGACAGTTATTACTTCTTTATAGGTTTCATATTCATCACTATCTTCTTTCTTTCTATTGTTTTCTACTTCCATCTTAATTGGATAACTAATATAATCAGAATATTTCTTTATAATACCTCTTAATTTATATTCGGATAATAATTCACTATAATTATAATCTTCAGTATCTTCTTTTAGATGTAAAGTAATTATTGTACCATTTTCTTTTTTATCAGATGATGATAAGGTATAACCTTCTACTCCTGTGCTTTCCCAGATAGTGGCTTTATCATCTTTATATGACTTTGATTCTACGGTTACTTTGTCACTTACCATGAATGCTGAGTAGAAACCTACTCCAAACTGACCAATTATATTAACATCATTCTGTTCTTTATTTTCTTCTTTAAACTTAAGTGAACCTGATTCAGCAATTACTCCTAAGTTATTTTCTAATTCTTCTTCAGTCATACCAGTACCATTATCACTAATAGTAATTGTTCTTTTATCTTTATTATAATCTACTCTTATAAATAGATCATCTTTAGTTACTTTTATATCTTTATTAGTAAGTGATAAATAATATAACTTATCTAATGCATCACTAGAATTAGATATTAATTCTCTTAAGAATATTTCTTTATTAGTATATATACTATTTATCATTAAGTCTAATATTCTCTTACTTTCTGTCTTAAACTGTTTTTTCTTCATACTATCATTCTCCTTCTTTGTATTTACATCTATAATTATAGCACTATTTTAGCAATTGTCAATAAAGATTGCTAAATATTTTTTATTTTTTTTAACTATATTACTAATTTTATTCTTAGATATACAAAATATTTTACCTAAATAATATAGAAAAAGAGATGATAAACTATCACCTCAATTTCTTACTAGATTTTATTTGATTTAAAAGATTATTTTAAATCATTTCTCTTTTGGTAACTATATAATATTCTTCTTAGTAGCATAATATGTTACACCACCTACGGATAAGATTCCAATAAATATTATATATAACATAAAACTACCAGTTTGTGTTTGTTTTGGCTCTGGAGTATTAGTAAATACTATCGTATTATCTTTAACAATCTCTTTATTTACACTTACTGTACCATCTTCTAGTACTTTGAACTCTATTCTTAAATCACTAAGTTCATATCCATTTGGTGCTTTTACTTCTTCAAGAATATATTCTCCTGCTTTTAGATGAAAACTTTTCATCTTAGTTCCTGATACCCACTCCATTTTTTCACCTTGTAAGTCAGTAATAACATTACCACTTTTATCAGTTATTCTAAGAGTGGCACCAGATAATTCTGTTTTACCATTAATACTCTTCTTAGAAATATTAACTATTATTGGATCATTCTTCATTATAATAGTAGTTACTTCTTTATTATCTACTAATATCTTTCCATCTTTATCAATAGTAAATTTGATTTTTTCTTTACTTTTAATATATCCATCAGGAGCTATTTCTTCAATTAGATAATATGTACCTTCTCCTAATCTGAATACCGCTAACGAATCTGTACTTATCCAAGATAATTCTTTACCATCTAAATCAGTAACTACTTTATTATTTTCATCTACTACTTTTAGATGGGCTCCTGGTAATTCTTTATCACCAGTAATACTTCTTTTAGAAATTACTACTAATACTTCTTTGTTTTTCATTATTACTTTGTCTACTTTTTTACCATCTACAGTAACATTACCATTTTCATTTACTGTAAACTCTATAATCTCACTACTTTTTACATATCCATTAGGAGCTATTTCTTCAACTAAGTAATATGTACCACTTGCTATATGTATTTGATAAGGAGTATTTGTACTTATCCAAGATAAATCTTTATTACTTATATCTTTTACAATGTTTCCATTTTTATCTACTATTTTTAGATGAGCTCCTGGTAACTCGTCACTATTAGTAACACTTTGTTTTGATATAGTTACTATGATAGGTGTATTTTTCATAACGACACTACCTACTACTGAGCCATCTATAGTAATACTTCCATCACTATTTACAGTGAACTCTATTTCTTTAGTATTCTTTATATATCCTCTAGGAGCTGATTCCTCAATTAATTTATATTTACCTGCTGGTAAATGTAATTTTTTAGGAGTAGTAGTACTTGTCCACGAAAGTGAGTTACCATCTAAGTCTTTTGTTAAACTACTATCGGTAAGACTTACTATTTTTAATTTTGCTCCTGCAAGTTCACTAGTAGATGTGATACTTTGTTTTGATATTTCTATACTAGTAGGTTTATTTTTCATAACTACTGTATCTACTTTTGATGTTCCTACCATTACAGTACCATCTTCTAGTATTGTAAACTCTATACTACTAGTTGCTGCTACATAACCGTTTGGGGCAGATACTTCAGTTAATGTATATTTACCTGCTGGTAAATGGAACTTTTTAGAAGTACTACCACTTGTCCATGAAAGTGAGTTACCATCTAAATCTTTTGTTAAACTACTATCTGTACTACTTGTAATCTTTAGACTTGCTCCTGCAAGTTCACTAGTTCCTGATATACTTTGTTTTGACACTGTAACATATATTGGTTTATTAGTCATTGTTACAACATCTACATTAGATGAATTTACACTAACTGTTCCATCACTATTTACTGTGAAAGTAATACTCTCACTACTCTTAGCATATCCTTTTGGAGCAGTAACTTCAACTAATTTATATGTCCCAGCTTTTAAGTGAAATTCACGAGAAGATGTAGTACTAGTCCACTCAAGTTTTGTTCCATCAACATCTGTTATTGTATTACCACTAGTATCAGTAACTTTTAAAGTTGCTCCTGCTAGCTCACTAGTTCCTGTAAGGCTTTTTTTAGAGAACTTAACCTTTATTGGTTTATTAGTCATAGTAACGGTGCTTACCTTACTACCATTAACAGTTATTGTTCCATCACTAGATACAACAAAAGTAATTTTCTCGGTACTCTTAATATATCCATCTGGTGCTTTTGTCTCTTCTAGTGTATAAGTGCCAGGGTCTATTGAAAAGCTTTGACTACTTGTACTACTTGTTATTGTTTTAACAATAGTACCACTACTATTTTTTATTACAAGTGTTGCTCCTGCTAACTCTTTATTATTAGTTATATCTTTTTTAGATATTTTAACAGTCGCAGACACACTTCCAGTAAGAGTTAGACTATCACTAACACTTCTAGAAGTACCAGGAGTATACCCCATAATTGACTGATTATTAGAATTATAAGAACATCTTGTTATTGTACCATCAGATGGATTAGTTGTCGCACTTGCTGATAATGTTATTGTAAAACTTCCACTTAAACTACTAGTTGGAACTTTTACATATACTGTACTTCCTCTACTAAATGAAGTACTACCACTAGTTGCACTAGTACTTGTTGTAACAAAAGCTCCACTTACTCCTGACACACTTACTCTAACTCTACCACTTAGATTAGATCCTCCTATACTAATTGGTCCTGAAATATAATAATTTCCATCACTAGTCGCAGTCATTGTTTTACTACTTGAAGATAATGATACACTTCCACTTCCATTACTACCGCTATAATTCATTGCGTCATTTACAAGCTCTGCTACCTTTAATGTAATTTCATTACTTGAACAATTACCGCTATTATCACAATACATTCCAGTTAATCTATTATTAGATTCATACCACTGAAAACCATTCATAAGTGTACCTGGATTAGCAAACTTCCAAGCTGCTAATTGGGTAATAAAATAATCTTCTAAGGTACTACCCATTGAATAACTATTACTACCACCATAACCATTTTCAAAAATGTATGCAAGTTCAGTAGCATTACTAGTTACAGTACTACAATTACTATACGTAGTAGTTACACCTGTTCTATATGGTGAATTTGCATCATAACAGTATACAATATCATTATCTGTAGTAATTCTATAATAAGTATGTAAATAACTACTTAATATAGCTGGACTAACTCCTACCTTACTTTCAGTAATTTGAGTAGTATTATTACCACTCCAATTAATTGTATAACTAGCATATACACTATCAATATTAAATAACATAATTACTAGTGTAAATAAAAAGTAAACTATTTTCTTCATACTTCCTCCTCTACTATAGGTACTAATACCTTTAATTTAAAAATTTAATTTTCCGCCTACAGTCGGAATACGCCCATTCCGACTCCTAGTCTTCTCTTATGCTTGTCTATCTTACTACCGCACTAGATAGTATGCATGAAGAATCGCTTTGCCTTTGGCTCGCGAGAGCTCGCCCCCCTTCAGACCAAGCCTGAACGGAGGCCCAATTCCCACAAGTTTAGCCTACCGCTTTTTGTTATCAGTCTGCCTGCGTTTCTACGCAGACAACTGATATGGCGAATCACTTTTTCCATCCCCCGCCTTAATTTCTAGTTCAGAACCCAGATAAAGGACTGGCACAGCACCATACGTATTGTAAGTGTTGTTGCCGGTGGCCGAGCCGCTGCTATAGACATACCACGCATAGGTGGAACCGCCCGAGTAAGGGGTTAATAACCATCCATTATTGCCCCCATTATTTGTAATTATTGACTTCATCCAATTATTACTTGTACATGTACTATCTTTATAAGATCCTAATTGTTTTGTACACTGGCCAAAATCTGCTGCATAGCCATAATCACTTGGATATGCTAATGCTATCTTTCCTTTCCATGAAGTTGGTCCTCCAGCACTTCCTTTTGTTCTCTCATATTCATATATTTGGTCTGAATATACTGAACTACTATTATATCCTCTTAAATACCACATCGACTCTGATATCATTTTTCTTGTTGTATCATTCTTTAATCCAATACTTGTAAAGTCACATGCTTTTGTTGCGTTGTTTTGCCCTGCAAAACAATATCCACTTTTTCTATTCCAATATAGACTTTGTCCAATTTCATTATCATTAGAATCTACTTCATAATAATCACTTGGATTTAATAGTTTCATTAGCCTTGCTGTTGACCAGTCATTTTTTCCATTTGCAGTTTCTGCTCCAGTTGAAGCATTCTTATTATCCCATGAATATGTTCCTATTTGACTTCCTCTCATTATTTTTACTTTTCCTTCAAATACTCCTATTATTCTCCAAATCTCACATGTACTTGATGTTTGATTAGAGTAATCACTACAATTAAAATATATATAATTATTTGGTGTTGCTCCATAATACCTTAGATTACCTGCTATATCACTCATCATATTATTTTCACTATCATATTTATATACTATTCCATTATTAGTAACATCTGTAGTATTATTCTGTGATACATTAGTTAAATATTTATTTACTAATGTATAAGCAAATGAATTAGAAACGCTTTCTGTAATATCTGGTATTTTACCTTCTTTTATTATTCCTCCTGTACCATTTGCGTGCAATTTAAAACTAAATGTTTGATTCATCATCTCTTTTGGATTTTCTTCTGTTCCATCTATCCATATATATAATGTATAATTTTTTATTGATGTTGGTACTGTTATATTTGATAATAATACTATATGTGTAGTATTATTATCAGTACACTCTTCAGTATTACTATTTAAATATTCATCTGTAAAACTTCCTTCTTTTATTAAAGTACTACCATCATAAAACGCATATTTAAAAGTATTATCCTTAAGTCCTGTATCTATGTTAATTATATCTAAATATAAGTTAGCACTTATACCACTTACACTACCTTTAAAACCTATCGTTTTAACTATTCCTTTACTTTTATCTGATACAGGTCTAATACTAGCATTTTCTATAGTACTTCCTCCATCAAAATATACAGTAGCGGCCCCTACATCAGTAACTATCTTAGTTTCTTCATCTGAAGATGTATTCCATACATAATAAGCAAGAGTAGAACCAACTATTGCTATTACTAAAACTGCTATTCCAAATATCATAAATATTTTAGATTTTTTCATTACTTATCACCACTTTCTACTCTCATACTTATCTTCCCACTAAAAGTGGAAGATAATATTTCACTTGAATTACTACTAGTTATCATTGAACTATCTATCCATACTGCTACTGATAATTGAATAGGATTAGTACCAATACTTATATTCTCATATATTGGTATCTTACCAGTACTTGTAATAGTACCTACTCCTTTATCTGTTGTAGGAAAACCATTTTCTACCACTTGATACTTTAATGCTCCACTTGTAAGTAAACTACTAGATGTAGTAGTATCTACTTCTAAATATAGTGTGCCTATACCATTAGTTATAGTACAATTTTTATTTAAATTAACTATAACTGAAGCAAATAATCCACCAGTATAATCATCACTTACTAAAAGTGTTCTAGAATTATTAACACTACCTATATCTTGTCCTTTATCATAATCCACTTTAAAACACTCACTAATACCATTAACATTAACACCTTTAATAGCCCAAGTATAAACTGCATAAGTACTTCCTACTACTAACACTATTAAACCTATTACTAATAAAATAATCTTACTATTCTTCATATTTCCTCCAACAGAAAAAGACTATGAAAAATCTCTAGTATCTCTACTAGTTATTTCATAGTCTTTGTTTTTAATAAAATCACTCACAAGCTCTTTACTTGTAAGTCTTTGGAACACCCATCTAGAATAAAACTTCATTTGAGTTATCAAGTAATTAATTTTAGTATTTTTTTCGCTATTCATAAGGGGTCTCTCCTTTCATATTTTCTATAAACATTTTATCATAAATTAAATACAAATACAATACCCAAATTATTTGTTAGGAAGACTACCCTGTAGGCTTCCTAACACCACGTAAAACATAAACTTGTTTATGATTAAAGTGGAATTAATATCTCATTTCTTATTATTAATCCATATTAAATCTCTAATAGTCTCAGAATATAATTTCTTAGTATCATCATCAATACCATTTATTTCATTAATAATACCTAATATTTGATTTAACTTTAATTTCTTCAATTCCCTAAAACTTTTAATATTATTAATTTCTAATACATTAAAGAATGCTAATATCATTTCTTTTATTTCTTCTAAAGAATAATTCTTATACCAAGACTTAATTCTATTATCAATTCTAATACTTATCTTAGATAACTTACCCTCTACTAAAAAACTACCAAAACAAATCCAATTATTTATATCATGTTCAAATATACCACTACTATTAGACTTTACTATTACTTTATTACTATTACTATAAAGTAATAAACCAATAATACTATCTTCTGGTATATATATTTTTAATTTAGTAGTAATTTTTCTAAAATCTTTTAAATATTCTTTCCTAAATCCAGGACCATCTAAATTATAAATATTTTTAATTCTTTTAAAGATATCATCACTAACATACATAGAAGCATACATAGCAAGATTACCACCTTTAGAATGTCCTCCTATATATATTTCTTTATCTAAAGGAGTAATAACTTCATTTAAATATTTTAATGAAGCCTCCTGTGACAATACAGGATATTCATAACCCAAAGCAAAATCCTCTTTCCACCCTACTACTGTACCATTAGTTCCTCTATAAGATATAAATACTTTATTATCAAAATGTATTGTAATAGCACCAAACTGCATATTATCATTTACTTCTTCTCTATAATTAGATAAATATATATTTTTATATCTAATTGATGTATAAATATTCTTTATATTATCAATATTCTCTTTCATAAAAGAACTAAGATATACATTCTTACTCTTTAAATACATAGTAAATGCTTTTTCTAATGATATCCTATCACTACCATTAGATACTATATCACTAAAATCTATATAAGATATCTCAGTAAACAATAAAACATCATTAATATTAAAAGAACACTCATTAAAACTAATATTATTATAATATTTTATATACTCTTTAATTGTAAACATACTTATGACAATTCCCTTTCTATAATATCCGCTATCTCTTTTGCATACTCCTCTATTTTATTAGTATCTTCCCCCTCTAACATAACCCTAATTAAAGGTTCAGTTCCAGATGGTCTAACTAATACTCTTCCCTTATTACCAAGTAATTTTTCTACTTCTATAATACTATCTTTAATTATTGTATTCATATAAAAATCATTCTTCTTATCATTACTTACCTTAGTATTTATTAACACCTGAGGATACTTCTTCATTATTTTTGATAGATTACTAAGTTTAGTATTAGACTTAGCAAGTATAGAAAATAATATTAAACTAGTAAGTTCTCCATCTCCCGTATTTGCATAATCTTTTAATATTATATGTCCAGATTGTTCTCCTCCCAAAGAAAAGTTTCCATTAATAAGTTCTTCTAATACATATCTATCCCCTACTTTAGTAGGAATAAAGTTAATATTATTATCTTTACAATAATTAATAAATCCTAAATTATTCATAACAGTACCTACTATTGTATTATTATGTAACTTATTCTTTTTCTTTAAATCTGTTCCTATAATTGCAAGTACATAATCTCCATCTATAATATTACCTTCTTCATCAATAAAAATAGCCCTATCAGCATCACCATCATATAAAACTCCACCATCTAATTTATTTTCTAATATATATTGTCTAAGTCCCTCTGGATGCATTGACCCACAATTATTATTTATATTAGTACCATTTGGTTTATTATTAATAATATGATATTTACACCCAAGTTTAGAAAATATATAAGAAGAAGTATTAGAACTTGCCCCATTCGCTGTATCAATAACAATATTCAAATTACTAAAATCAGTATTAGGATTATATTTATAAAGACAATCTAGTAAATAATTTCCATAGTCTTCTACAAAGTCTCTACTCTCTAATGGTCTCCCCATTTTATTTACTTGATATTTATAACCTTCTCTTGCATATTTTTCTATTTCATCTTCTACCTCATCAGGTAATTTATAACCATTACTATCAAATATTTTAATACCATTATATTCATAAGAATTATGTGAAGCCGTAACCATAATACCTGCATCCATCTTATAATACTTAACCAAATATGAAATAGCGGGTGTTGGTAGTAATCCAGCATCTAAAACTGATACTCCAAAAGAATATAATCCTGCTTTTAAAGCCGCTACTAACATATAAGAAGATTCTCTTCCATCATTTCCAATTATTACTTTTACTTCTTTTTTATTTTTAGTAAGAACATATGCCGCACTAGACCCTATCTTCACAGCCATATCTATAGTAAGTTCACTTCCTGCTACTCCTCTAACACCATCTGTCCCAAATAATCTTGCCATTATCTATTCTCCCTTTCTACTACTATATTATCATCTTTTACTATAAGATTACTACCTATTACTCCTCTTACTCTAGTAAGTGGATATATACTTGTATTTTTCCCAATAATACTACCTGGAAAAACTACACTATTACAACCTATATCAGTATTATCTCCTACTATTGCTCCCATCTTTCTAAGATTAGTTTCTATTTTCTCATTACCATTGTTAATAACTATATCACTCTTATCATTCTTTAAATTACTAAGAATTACTCCTGCTCCCAAATGTGAATGATACCCCAATATAGAATCTCCAACATAATTATAATGTGGTATTTGAGCATAATCAAATATTATAGAATTTTTAATCTCAGTACTATTTCCTATTACACAGTTTTTTCCTATAATAACATTACCTCTTAAATAAGCCCCAGGTCTAATCTCTGTATTATCATCGATTATACATGGTCCTATAATCATAGATAATTTATCTATTATAACATTCTGTCCTATCCAAATATTAGTATCTATCTCTTTATACTTATTCTTATCAAGACTATTTCCTAGTTTAACAATATAATCTTTTATTTTTGGTAAAACCTCAAAATAATAAGTACAATCTAAAAACAATTCTCTACTAATAGTTTTATCTATATCTAGAATACTATTTATATCCATATTTAACCTCCCAATATATATACTTTACAATACAAGTATATCATTTAATAGAAAGAAAAACAACCTAATAATTAGGTTATCCTTTTATTTATATTTTTTCAGTAACATTATATCAATTCCATGCATAAAAGTTAAAAAAGAAAATAATAAAGAAAAGAAAATACAAAAATCTAGTAAGTGGCTTGTAGTATGTGAAGGAACACAAACAGAACCAAACTATTTCAAAAGTGCTGTTTCTGCTATCAATGAGGGCTTAGATGATAAATATAAATTAAATGTAATAGTATTATGTAAAGGTATGAATACAATATCATTAGTAAAGTAAGTTGAAAAATTAAAAATCGAATTCTCGTGAATTAATTCGTGGGTTAGATTTTCTAAAAACATTTACATAGATATTAATATATGGTATGATAATTTTGGGAATTAGAATATACAGGTTATTTATATATTTTTTGTTAAAATTAGTGTATAATTATATTAGAGAGGTGATTATATGAAAAAGAAAGAATGCCATAAGTTTCCAAAAGGATTCTTTACACAACCTCGACCTACAATAAATATGAAAGAAGCCTTAAACAATGTTACTCCTTTTAAATGGAGTAATGATGTATTGAAAGGAAAAAGTAAGGGAAAAATAATATCAGCAAAAAATAGTTAGTCAACATTACTAACTATTTTTTCCTTTTTATACAAAATTAGACTGCTACTAAAAAAGACTAGAAGTACTGGAATCAGTCTAGTCAAAATACATAAAACAATCAAAATCTAGCACAATCAGGATTTTTCTATGCAATACAATTATAGATTCTATAATAAAATGAAAGGAATTAAAATAGACTATCTTTTTAATTCCTAAATTTTTAATAAAAGTTCTTTTCAATTTCACTTATTAATACAAAATACAGCATATAATGGTACTGATTTTATATTATTTTCAAATCCAAAGTTTTTAGAAGATATTCTAATACTATACTTAGGATTATACTTTTTAATATATTCATTTAAACTCTTACTATTAGTTCTTCTACCACTCTTAACTTCTACTGGAATAATATCACCATCTATTTTTATCAAAAAATCAATTTCATATTTATCAAAATTGTAATAACATAATTCTTTAAACTTTGGATAAAATTCACAAGCAATATAATTTTCAGTAAGAACACCTTTAAACATTTCATTTTTATCAAAAATAACTTCACTATAATCCAAATTAGACAATGCTCTAAGTAATCCTACATCACTTAAATAAAGTTTAAACTTATCTGAATTAATAAATGCTTTCAATGGAGACTCATTTTTTTCTGTTAAATCACACTTTAACAACATATTACTTGCAAGCAGCCAATCCAAACTACTTTCATATCTTATTTTTCTAGCATCTTTATCAACAATACTATATTTAAAGGTATTATTAACTCTTGCAAGTTCCTTTGGAATAGAAGTATATATTTGACTATTCTTAATTCCTTCAGTATTTTCAGTATACTTATTCATATCAGCCAAATAAGATGTTATTATTTGGTCTTGAATCTCAAAATTCACATGAGATATATTAAAGTTGTTAATAATAAAATTATTTATCATCATAGGCATTCCACCTAATACTAAATATTTCTTATATAAATCAAGTGCCTTTTCATGAATAGATTCCATAAGTTGCTCATTACTCTCGTAATGTTTTCTTATTTCATTAATTAAATTAAATTCTCCTAAAGCAATTAAAAACTCTTCAAAATCCATAGGATATAAATATTTGATAGTAACCTTACCCACAGGAAAAGATGACTTAAACCTGTTAATTTTTACACCTAAAAGTGAACCAGCACAAACTATTTTATAAGGTTTATCACTTTCGCAAAAATATTTCAAAGAAGTAATAGCCCTTTCACTCACTTGAATTTCATCAAAAAATATTATGGTATTGTCAGGATTAATAATTATATTTTTAATAATTTCTATTTTTTCAATGATAACACTAGGATCAATAGTTTCTTCAAATACTTTTGCTATATTTTCTTCTTTATCCAAATTAATATATACATAATTATCAAAGCTATTTTTACAAAACTCTTCTAATATATAAGTCTTACCAGTTTGTCTTGCTCCAATAAGCATAAGTGGCATTTTATAATTAGTCTTCCACTCCTTTAATTCTTCTTCTATTTTTCTATACATATTTCGTCACCTCTATATACATTTTATCACATTTCGTACAAAATGTACATATTTTTTTATAATTTTCGTACAAAATGTACAAAAAACATAAAAAGTGAGCATTTAACTCACTTAAGTCATATAAAGACTCAATATAAGGAGATAATAGTATTACTAATATTTATGTAGTCTGTGATAAATAATTATAATAATACTATCTATATTATTATGTATTTATTAAGACTTATTATACTTCATAGTATTAATAACAATACCAAGTATTAAAATAAAACTTAAAGTATATACCCAAATTAACAATATAATAATATTAGAAAGGCTTCCATATATCAAATCATATCTACCAAAATAATTAATATAGTATCCAAATATAGCAGTAAACAAAACCCAACCAACAGTAGTAATAAATGCCCCAATAGTAGTCTCTTCACTCTTAACATCTTTAGAAGGAGCAATTCTATATATAATTTTAATATTAAGAAAAATAATTAAAAAAGTAAGTGGCCATTTAACTGCTCTATATATAAGTAATAACTCTTCTATAATATTCTTAAATAATTTTTGTTCAGATAATAAACCTAATATCTGACTACCTAACATTGGAAAAAGTACTAAGAATAAAAGAAGTAATATAATAATAAACAAAATAATTACAGACTTAAATCTATCCTTTATTGGATCACTATCATCAATTTTATATAAAGTATTAGAAGCATCTATAATAGCATACATTCCATTAGCCGCTACTACAAAAGTAATAATATTAAGTATACCAACACTAAAGTCAAAACTTTGTCCAGATATTGCTCCCACTACAATTTTACTAGCATAACTAGGAAGTAAATCATTAAGTAATCCTATAACTGTATCAATAGAAACAGAAAAGACTCCTGCTACTATAACAATAATAGTAAGTATTGGAATAGTAGCAAGTACAAAACTATACGATAAATATGCAGGTAAAATCCTAAGTTCTTTCAAACTTAAGATTTTAATCATTTTTTTAAAATATTTTTTAATACTATTTTTAATCTTTTGCATATTAACTTTCCTTTTTATTTCTCATATCAATAGTAGCCTCATTAATAGCATCATCAACTGTCTTAACATCATCAACAATCATACTATACCCGATAGCAGCCCCATACCCATATGGTAACTCTTTAAGTTCTTTATATATCTTCCTAGTATAATTAACAACATCTTTTTCACTATACCCTACCATATAAACCAAAAATTCATTACCATCAGTTCTAATAATATCAGTATTTGCCTCTTGATTAACAATAAGTGTACTAGCTGCCTTCTTTATAATAGTATCTCCTTCTTCATGTCCATGACTATCATTAATATCTTTAATATTATTTAAATCAATTACTACAAAAGCCTGTGGATAAATAACATTATCATCCCATTCTTTCATCTTTAAGTTCAAATAAGTCCTATTTTTAAGAGAAGTCATAGCATCAATATATTTTAGCTTATCATTATCTTTTAAAGTAGTAGTACTACTCTTCTTTTTCTTTATTAATAAAACAATAAATATAGAGCATAGAATAACAAGTATACTAATTAAAAATGTAGCAAGCATACTAAACTCATATATTTTAGAATTAGTATTAGTCTTATATTTAATATTATTATAAGATACTGTAGAAACATAATAATTAAACATCTCACTAAATACACTATTCTTATTAACATCTCTAATAAGGAAAGAATATTCATATGGTAACTTATCATTATATACTTCTTTAAAATCAGCAAACTTATTATTCTTATAATAATTATAAGTATCTCTATCAATTACAACAATACTATCATTCTTAATACCTCTTAACAAATCATCAGTATTATTATAACCAATATTTTTAATACCATTATTATTTAAATAATCATTTATATAACTATTCTTCAAAGTAATAACTTCTTTATCTCTTAATCCCTTAATAGTATTAATACCAAAATAATTTTTAGATAAAACAACATAATCTTCTCTAAATGGAGATATAGTTTTAATAGAATCAATATTTAATCCATTAGAACTAAAATTAGCAAATGCCAAATCAACTTCTCCTGTAGATAATCCTTTCTTTAACTCTTCAATACTATTATAAGATATAATTTTAAAATCAACCTCAAATAAATCTTCAAATCCACTCAAATAATTAGAAATAGTACCAACAAAATCATTTTCCTCTTTATCAGTAAATGGCATATAAGTAACATAACCAACAACATATGAACTAGAATTATATCCCATTCTATCAACTTCTGTAATATTCTTATCATAGAAGAACTCATTTAAAAAATTATTTTTATAAGAAACATTTTGTTTTTCTTTTTCATAATTAATATAATATTTTTTAACTATATTAAGTAATGTTTTATTATTAATAGTAAGAACATAATTTTTATAAATATCTTCAATATGATATAAAATATTAAAATCATTCTTCATAATAAAATCCATATACATATTATAAGGAACAATAGCATATTCAAGTTCATTATTTAATATAGAACTTTCAAGTTCACTAATATCTTCTTTTTGAACATAAGAAATATTTTTAACTGAAGAAAGTGTATTACTAATAATTCCCATATCATCACTAAGTACACCAACAGTTTTATTATCTATATCATATACACTGTCCATAGCAGTATCATCAGTAGATACAACAACATAACTATCTTTATATAACAAAATATCATTATTAGTTAAAGTACTACTACTATCAAGTACTCTAAATGCATTATCTCTAAGAGTATAAGTACCATTAAGAGAATAAGATACTTTATTAAAATTAATACCATAAGTACTAGTAAAATCATCAAGTAAATCAAAAATTACTCCTTTTCCATTTTTACCATATACTGGAACATCATTATAAACACTAACATCAATTACATTATTAGCATTATCATTAATCCATTTCTTCTCTAATATAGAAAAACTAGAATCATCTTTACTATAATTTAATATAAAAATAAGTAAACTTACAACAAAAATAATTCCTACAAGTACAAGTACAATAATCTTATTATTTCTTTTTTTCATCTTTTCACCCTAACTTTTTATCCATGTAATATCTTCTAAATTATGATGTTTATTTCCTGTAATAACCTTATCACTCTCTTCACCTTTCCACTTTAAGAAAAAGGAAAAATCATAATATTTAAGTTCATCTTCAGTATAATTATCTAAAGTATTTTTAGCAATTTCTTTAGCCTTATCAGCAGAAATACTATCAGAAAGTTCTATTGTTGTATAAACAATTTTGCCTTGAAGTCTAACACTAACATCATTAACTCCTTCAACATCTTTTACTTCTTCTTTCACACTTTCATAGACCTCATTACTAATCTTAACCTTGTCAATTCCATCTAATCTATTACCATACTTATTTGAAGAACCACCCACTAGAAGTCTTACAAAAATAACTACCATGATAATAAAAAGTATAAGTGCAAGTGCACATATAATAGCAAAACCCTTATTTTTATTTATCCATTTTTTTAATTTTTCCATATATAATCTCCTTCTTATCTAATACAATAATATTATACTATAAGCATAAATATTTATCAAGTATTGTTTAGAAAAAATATTTACATCAAAAAGAAATTCTGCTATAATACATATATAAAGTAAGGAGAATAAAAATGAATAATTATATAGAATTTTTAATGCAAATAATAGTCTGTTTTCTACTAAGTTCTTGTATAGGTATAGAAAGACAATATCGAAGAAGAGCCGTTAGACTTAGAACAATAATATTAGTAAGTATAGGTTCATTCCTATTTGTCCGCTATTCCTTCTCTTTTCCAGACTCTGATATGAATAGAATAGCTTCTCAAGTAGTCGCAGGAATAGGTTTTCTAGGAGCAGGAGTTATAATAAAAGATGGAAAATCAGTAAAAGGTCTTACAACTGCTGCCACCCTTTGGTGTGCCGCTGCCATAGGAGTTTTATGTTCTGCTAACCTCTTAGTCGAAGCAATAATTGGAACATTATTTATACTATTCACCAACATAATATTAAGAACTGTAAATAGTAAAATAAATCACTTAAGTGGTAACATAAATTATAATTTATACTACTTCAGTATAATCGCCGAAGAACAAAACGAAAAAGAAATAATAAAAGAATTAAAAAACCTAGTAAAAGATAATAAAGGAATAATAAATAATTTAGAAATAAACGATACTGAAAAGGGAAATATAAAAATAGATATATGCATTTGTAGTGAATCAAATATAGATAAACTACCTGATAAAATAATGAAAAAACTTTTAGATAGAAAAGATGTAATATCAATAAGTCTAAATAAAAAAGATAAAAAATACCAATTTGAAGAAGAAGAACTATAAAAAGTTCTTCTTCTCCTATTTTACATCTTAATAATATTAGATAACTTCTTAATAACCTTTTTTTCAATCCTAGAAATATAAGATTGTGAAATACCAAGAAGAGATGCAACCTCTTTTTGTGTCATTTCTTTTTTACCATTTAAACCATACCTAAGTTCAATAATTTCCTTATCTCTCTTGCCTAATTTATCAACTTCCTTATACATCAAATGCTTATCAAGTTCATCTTCAATAGGCTTAGTAACAATATCATCATTAGTCCCTAAAACATCTTCCAAATGAAGTTCATTTCCTTCCGAGTCAAAAGACAAAGAATCCTCAAAAGATACTTCCGTTCTTTTCTTTTTAGTCTTTCTAAGATACATAAGTATCTCATTATCAATACACCTAGAAGCATAAGTAGCAAGTTTAATATTCTTATCATTCTGATAAGTATTAACACCCTTAATAAGACCAATAGTACCAATAGAAACTAAATCCTCTAAATCAATCTTAGTATTCTCATATTTCTTAGCCAAAAAAACAACAAGTCTTAAATTATGTTCTATAAGTTTATCTCTTGCCTGCATATCCCCATTTAAAAACTTATTAACATATAGTTCCTCTTCTTCTCTACTAAGTGGTTCTGGTAATATATCAGTACTACCTACAAAAAACAAATAATTAAGTTTACTAAATATTCTTCTAAGTAATTTTAACATTCTCTCACCCTTTCCATAATATCTTTATGCAATATTACATCAACACCATCCATCATACTAACATCAGTAAAACCAACAAGTATATCACCTTTATATAAAACACCATCAATAAAAACTTTATCTGGAGATATACATTTAAGTAAACCATTCCCACTAGCAGTATAATAAGGAACTAATAAATACTTATCACCTCTCACAAACTTATTAGATAATAAGATAACCATTCTTTTTTTATAAGGATCATATATATTATTACCAGTATCCAAAAAACCTACTACTGATATACTACTACAATCTTTAAAGTATATGTCAACCTTATAATAATTATTATAATTATTTCTAATTTTCTTAATTTCTTTAATATACAAAATTAAAGTCAATACAGATATAACAATAATAATAAAATAACTTAAAAACACACTATCAGATACCCTAATATTAAATAAATATATAAGCCCTCCTAGTAATACACTAAGTAAATACATATACAAAATATTCTTAATTACATATCCTATACCCTTATATCCAAAAGAAATTAATATTATCAAAATAATACTAACAATCTCAAGCAATATCTTATTAATACTAGTAAATAATAGTAAAGAAATAACACCTCCCAAAACAGAAGATAGAATTATCCTAATAATACTAGTATTTCTCTTCAAAATAATAGATACACCAAGTAATGTAATAAAATCCATAATAATATTAAATACAAAAAATAAATCAATATACACTTTCATATATTGATTATAAAAAAAAGAATATAAAAATCATGTCGTTTTATATTCTACTCAAACAATTTATTTTCATCTCCAGCACAATAGCCACCGCCTACTTTAGAGCCTTCTACATACTCTTTACCAGATATATTACATCCCATCTTCGTAACAGCATCTTGTAAATAACCACCAAAAATCTTTACTAATCCTATAGCAACTACTGTTATTAACGAAATAATAAGTACATATTCTACTAATGTCTGTCCTTTTCTATTCAACTTCATACTATCGTCCTTTCATATTCTTAAACTAATTGTACTATATTTTTCAAAATAAAGCAATAACATTTCCAATCTTTTTACATTTAATTTTAAAATATTATACTTAACCTCCCATATAGTAACTATATTAAACCTTATGATAGAGACAACATTTTGGCTCTATCATACCACGAAAGACTTATTTTATATAAGGCTGAAATGGCCAAAAGAAAAGAACTTATTTAAGTAAGTCCTTTCTTGATAAATTAAGTTTACCCTTCTTATCATATCCAGTAGCAACTGCTATTACCTCATCCCCTACTTTAAATAAATCACTAGGTTTATCAACCCTCTTAGTATCAAGTTGAGATACATGAATAAGTCCTTCACATCCAGGCCATAATTCAACAAATACACCAAAGTCTTGAATAGATACTACTTTACAAGTATAAGTCTTACCAATCTCTACTTCTCTAGCAATATCCTTAATTCTATCAGCAGTTCTATTAATAACATCTCTATCAGTATGATAAATAATAACTCTACCATCATCTTCCAAATCAACCTTAACAGCATTAATATCATTAACAGTATTAACATTACTACATTCTAAGATAATCTTCGTAATCATCTCTCCACCACGGCCAATAACATCTTTAATCTTATCTGGATTAATCATAAATACCTCAGTCTTAGGAGCATACTTAGATACATCTTCTCTAGGTTTAGATATCTGTTTCTCAATAACATCTAATATCTCAAATCTAGCCTTCTTAGCTTGTGCTAAAGCCTCTTTTAATATTTCTCTATTAATACCATCAATCTTAATATCCATTTGAAGTGCCGTAATACCATCACGAGTTCCTGCTACTTTAAAGTCCATATCCCCAAGATGATCTTCCATACCTTGAATATCAGTAAGAATAGTATAATCATCTTCATGAGTAATAAGTCCCATAGCAATACCCGCTACTGGTTTCTTAATAGGAACACCCGCAGCCATAAGAGCCATCGTACCAGCACAAATAGTAGCCTGACTACTAGAACCATTACTCTCTAATATTTCACTAACAACTCTTATCGTATAAGGAAACTCTTCCTCACTAGGAATAACATAAGAAAGTGCTCTCTCTCCTAATGCACCATGACCAATTTCTCTTCTACCAGGAGCACCATATCTACCAGTTTCACCTACTGAGAAAGGTGGAAAGTTATAATGAAGCATAAATCTCTTAGCATCTTCAATACCAAGTCCATCAAGAATTTGATGTTCTCCAAGAGCTCCAAGTGTAACAGTAGCTAAACTTTGTGTTTGTCCTCTAGTAAATAAAGCACTGCCATGACATCTAGGTAATAAATCAATATCTGTAGATAATGGTCTAATCTCATCCATTTTTCTACCATCAGCTCTAGTCTTCTCTTTAACAACAATATTTCTAAATAATTCATACTCAATACCATGGAATATTAAAGCCACCTTAGTAAGTAATTCTTTTAATTCTTCAGGTTTCATCGTATCTTCATTTTCACTCTTATACTTTTCTATTACTTCTTCTTCTAAGTTATCAATAGCACTATATTTCTCTAACTTATCTTTAATTCTAAGAGCCTTATCAAGTCTCTCTCTAACAATACTATCTACTTCACTTCTAAGTTCTAAAGTTATTTCTAACTTCTCATATTCCATCTTTTCTACGCCAATAGCCTTAATAACTTCTTCCTCAAAAGCAATTAACTTCTTAATAGCTTCATGACCAAACATTAATGCCTCAAGCATATCATCTTCCGAAGCCTCCCTAGCCCCAGCTTCAACCATGTTAATAGCATCCTTTGTTCCTGCTACTGTAAGGTCTATATCAGACTTCTCACTTTGTTCTACAGTAGGATTAATAACAAATTCACCATCTACTCTACCAACTTTAACAGCTGCTACTGGACCATTAAAAGGTATCTTACTAATACAAGTAGCAAGTGAAGAACCAAATAATGCTGTAAGCTCTGGCGAATTATCTTGATCTACTGATAACACCGTATTAACAATCTGTACTTCATTCTTAAAATCCTCAGGAAATAAAGGTCTAAGAGGTCTATCAATCATACGAGCCGCAAGTGTCGCAGCATCAGTAGGTCTACCCTCTCTCTTAATAAATCCTCCAGGTATTTTACCTACAGAATATAACTTTTCTTGGTATAAAACCATAAGTGGAAAGAAATCAGATAATAGATTAGCACTCTTACTAACAACAGCAGTACTAAGTACTACAGTATCTCCATATCTAACAAGTACTGCTCCATCAGCTTGTTTAGCAACTTGTCCATGTTCTACTACTATCTTTCTTCCATAAAAATCTAACTCAAATACTTTCTTATCCATATCTCTACTCCTTTTCTTTTACTTGATTCTTATAATCATTAATTTTTTTAAGTATTCTTCTTTTACTCATATTTTGTTTTTCAACAGATATAATATCACTAAAAGGTATAAATGGACCATTAATAAATAGACATCCTATTTCATTTTCATAGCTTGTTAAAGCACCAAAAACTTTATATTTTTTCCCAGTCAATAAATCAATATACCTATTATTTTTTGTAGGTTTAACTATCGTTTGTCTAATAGCTTCATGATAGTAAGCAGTTTCTCCATTTCTTCTATACTCTATTTTAGTTATCATACTTATATTAGCAAAATACAAATCATTTATATTCATAAAAACCTCCTATAAATATAAAGACACTCAAAAAAGAGTGCCTACTTTTATTAATTATTTTCTTAATCCTAATTTTGCAACTACATCTCTGTATCTCTTAACATCAGTCTTAACAAGATAGTTTAATAAACTTCTTCTTTTACCAACTTTAATTAAAAGTCCTCTCTTAGAAGCTTTATCTTGTTTGTTATTCTTAAGATGTTCAGTTAAAGCATTAATCTCATTAGTAAGAATAGCTATTTGTACTTCAGGAGAACCTGTATCTTTACTATCTCTAGCAAATTCTTTAATGATTTGTGCTTTCTTTTCTTTATTTAAAGCCATTATATTTTCCTCCTTATCTTATTTTCACCTTTAACCTAGTTATGGTAAGAGGTACCAGTAACAAAGTTCAAGGAACATATTAATAATACACTATATTTTACTATTTGTAAATAGTTTTTATGAATTTTCTCCCATTTCCAAGTACTTTCTATCACATTCAATTTCACATCTACCATTTAAAAATTTTAATAATTCAGTTTTTTTATCTAAAATATAATACGACTGTGGTGGCACAAAATCCGAAAAGTTATTTTTGAGTTCTTTCAAACTCACTTCTTCTATTAGTATTATCTTCTTTATAGGAATGGCATAACCAATATCATTATACATGTAATCTATCATTTTTTTATAACACCCTAGTTGTTCTTTTTCGGCAATTGTAGCAATATCTTTTACAGTACCTACTATTGGTATTCCAAATTCTATTTTAGCAATTATCTTTTTTAAAGTTTTTGAAATATAAATATATGCTATAGTCTCTTCTTTCAAATATCTCGTTCTATATTCATATTTTTTATTCCATCTAACATTTGATTAAAGTATTCTTCTCTCAAACTTAACAAAACAGTAATAGTCTTATTTTTTTTCTTCAAAAAAACTTAATTGTTCATCCATTTTATTTCTCCAATCTAAATATTAAAATTATATACACTTTCCAATAAAATTAATATTTTTTTTATATATAATTTGTTATTTTTATTCATTAAATAAAAATGACAATATCCATTAATTAAACACCACTTAAATATTTGGATGTTAAAATTTCCTTCTTCTAAGTAACCAGATAAAAACATTTTAATATCATGAATGCTATCCATAAATTTTTGATTTGGTCTCAAAATACATGCCCAAGCAATATCTTGTTCTTTAACACCAATACCACTATATTCAAAATCTAACACTGAAGAAACAATATTATTATTCCATAAAATATTACCATAATGAAAATCTCCATGAATAAAGGTATTATATTCAAAATTAGGAATATTTGCCTTCAAATAATTTATATATTTAATAATATTATCATCACTATCAATTGGAATAAAATTAATATCTCTTTCTAAAGCCTTTTTAAACATAAATTTATCAATCTTATGAATATTAGCTAGTTCTTTTCCATATTTTTTTAATAGTAGTTCTTTATTTTCTTTATTTATAATTTCAGATAATCTATTACCATTTTTCTTTTCTAAAACAATATATTTTTTATTATTATAACTACCATATTCATATACTTTTGGTATTTTTGTATAGTAATTATTATTATATAAAGTATTTAATACATATACTTCGTTTTCTAAGTCAGATACTTTACTTCTTTCAATCTTAATAAACATATTCTCTTCTTTGTCATTAATAACACCCTCACACTCTATTACATCATTACCGGCATATGGATAACTAACAATATTATTAATTTTTACATTTTTAAATGCAATATCAAATGGATCAATACTAAGATCCCTCCATTTTTTTATCATTTCATTAATCACCTACTTTTTTTCAAAACAATTGCTGTAGAATTATCTTTTCCACCAAATATTTTACTATAAAAATGTGATATTTCTATGAATTTTCTCCCATTTCCAAGTATTTATTAATCTTATCAATAAATATATCTTCATCTATAGGTTCTGATATAACATCACTAAAACCATATTTATCATAATTATCAATATATTCTTTATTACTACTAAGTAATATAACCTTAGTATTAAAAGATTTAACCATTAATAATTTCTTCATAATAATTATCCCACTAAGTGGCTTAATATTATCTTCAATTAATATTAAATCATATTTCTTTTTACCTCTAATCTTATCTAAAGCCTCTTTACCAAGTTCTATTACTTCTAAATTAATATTCTTATCTTTAACAATATCTCTAATTATCTTACTATTTAAATCACCAATTAATAATACATCTTTCTTATCAATTACTTTTTCATATTCATTTAACCTATTATCACTAACTACCAATCTCTGATCTAATATAATCTTCATCTTAGTACCAGTTCCATATATACTACTAGGAACAATAGTACCATTCATTAAAGTAATAATCTTCTTAACATTATATAAAGTATCATTTAAATCATAATTCTCTTCTTTATAGTCTTTCTCATTAACAAATAAACTACCTAACTTATCACTCTCAATACCAATCCCAGAATCCTCTACCGTTATAATAAGTCTAACTATATCATTCTTAATAATAGTATTAACATCTAACTCTACATAACCATCATTAGTATACTTAACACTATTATCTAACAAAATATCAATAACTTTCTTTAAATTAATACCATCACCATATAAAAACTCTGGCATATCACTATTAATATTACTTCTAAAAACAATATTCTTATCATCACATCTCTTCTTATAAGTACTAATCAAACTCTTAAATATTAACTTAATATTATACTTTTCATCATACACTCTAATACTAGCCCCATCCATATTAGAAACATCTAATATTTCATTAGTCATAGTAGTAAACTTAGCAGTACTACCCTTTATCTCTCTAGCAGAATCTTCAATAAGTTCTATATTAACTTTCTTATTATCAGCTTCATCTAAAATATTATCAGCCTCTTTATTGATATCTCTAGTAATACCCCTTATCTCATTAGTCATATTATATAAGAATAAAGTCTTCTCTTCATTAGCATTATCACTAATCTCCTTAGCCTTATGTATCTCTTCAATTGTCTTCATATCAGGATTCTCTATTGTAAAATACATAACAACAGTAACTAATACTTCTAAAGGACTAACTAAAAATAATTCTGGATATTTTATCTGAAGAAGCAAAGCAACTCCTCCAAATAAAAGGAATATAAACATAGGTATATACTTCTTATTACCAAGTTTTTTTATATTAACAATTGAATTAATAACAATTACTAAAATAGCAATTATAGCAATTAAATAAGTAAAATTAACTGCTAAACCACTAGTATACATAATATTATTTTTATAATAATAATTAATTGGTAATATTGATATCAAAAATGCAATCAAAACATATACTACCCAAAATATTTTATATAATTTTTTAGACTTAAAATCTGAAGATATTGAAATAACATATAACATAAAGAATAATATCCAACTATCTAAAGATATTAAATATAATACATTAATTATTCTTGTAATATAAGCCATACTATCTATATTAATAATAAATATATAACTAACCATTCCTAATAATAACTCTACAAATGTAGATATAAGAAGTAAACTATATATCTTATTTTCTTTAGATTTAATTCTTTTTCTTTTAAAATATATAATAATTATAAGTAATATATAAACCATCCCTGAAAATGTTAAACCTAAATTAAAATTCATACTACTACCACCTTTTTATTTCTTTATTAGTTTTTTACCTTTAGTAGGCATAACTATATCATAATAACCAAGTCCCATATTAGTCTCATGACAAACAATACTAATCTCGCTCCCATCAATACCATCTTCTTTTATCTTCTTATAGTCTTTCTTTAAAGCCGTTGTATATGGTAACTCGTCTACCACTTTCCATTTAGTAGGTATATCACGAAACGACATATTATTATTACTTAAAATATAATTATCAATAATGCTCTTTATAATATCTTTTATATCAATACCTTTGCTCTCTTTAGATAAAACAACATATATAAGAGGCATAGCACCAAAATTATTTTCATCATAATATTCAGATATCATAACATCTTCTACATAAGAAGAACTTGTAACAGCATTTTCTAAAGCATTAGGATATATCTTATAACCATCATATCTAGATATCATACCACTTGCTCTACCTTCAAAAAAGTATTCCCCTCTAGTATTCTTTTTCATTATATCTCCAGTATCAATATACTCTCTTCCATCAATATTAATTGTTTTATGTAATATTTCACCATCAAATTCACATACTGGATTACTACCCTTACTATAATATAAATGACCAATCTCTCCACTACCCAATTCTTTCATAGTATCAGGATCAATAATAATACCACTACCACCAGGTAAATCAATTCCACAACTACCAGGAGTAGACATAAAAGGATCTTCTAGTATACAAGTACCATTAAATTCACTCATACCATAACCAGTTCTAAGTAAACACTTAGCATTATGTGCTATTAAAAATCTATTAATATTAGCAAGCTGTGTAATAGTAAGTGTACCACCTCCATATACTGCTTCTTCAAGAAAAGATAAATCAGTATTATTATATTTATCACTACCTATAAGTCTAAGCCAAAAAGAAGGTGTACCAAATAAACAATTAGCCTTAGTTTTAAGTAAAATATCAATAATATTCTCCTGTGAAAATATTGGTATTTCTATCATTTCTAATCCTAAACTATGACCCAAATGCATCGAATCAGAAAAACCAAACTGAGCAAAACCAGGAAGTACATGTAAAAATGTTTTAACTCTACTATAATCTATATTTGATATTTGATGTTGAAAAGCAATAAAATTAACATTCTCATTAGTAGAAGGAATAGTCTTAGGTATTCCTGTTGTACCAGAAGAATGACATATAGTAGCTACTTCATTCGCTATATATGGATTAGTATAACATACTTGATATCTTGAATCCTTAAGAAATCTATCCACTCCAAATATATTAATATTACCATATGAAGTACTTACTCTCTTAACAATATCTTCATCTCTAAATTTCATTCTATACATAGTACTTTCAATCATAGGTAAAGAGTCAGTAATCTTAGTAATTAATACTTTATTAATATTTAATTCATTATAAATATAATTCTCAATAGGTTTAATTGAAGTTTCATATACTTTATCAAAACATACAATAGCATTTACTTTTTCTTTCTCTAAAAAATATTTCATTCTATCTTCTTTACTAGTAGGATCAATATTATCTGAAACAGCCCCAATCTTATTTAAAGCATATATAATAATAGTAGACTCTGGTAAATTAGGAAGTAAAAGTGCTACTCTATCACCTTTTCTAATCCCCATAGCGGTAAATCCCTTAGCATACCTATCTATCAAATCAATAAATTCCCCATAAGTATATCTTTTTCTTCCAAATCTAAGTGCATATCTATCTAAATTATTCTTATTACACTCCCTAATATATCCATACATAGTATATTTAGGAATATTATTAAGAATAATATCAAAACTATCACTAAGATTATTCTGTATTTCTCTTTTTAGATCTTCTATTCTTTTTAATAATTCCATCCAAACCACCCTTTATAAATTTTCCCCTCTAAAGCATTAATATTATACCATATTTATAAAGCGAAAAAAATGTATCATTTGTATACACTTTTTAAGTTCGTAAAACAATATAAGTTTACTATAAGTTAACTATCTATTTACCCTTTCCACTTGCAATATCTGGTAAATATAAAGAAAACTTTTTATTAATTACTTTCATCACATTATCATCATATTTCATAGGTAATACCACTTCATAATAATATTCTCTAAGTAAATTATCTGAAACATTATATCTAGAAATAACTTCATCTAAACTATCTAAATTAATAAGAAATTTATTATATTCTTCTTCATTATATGGAGGAATATTATTTTTTTGTCTATATAATCCCTTATTAATACATTTAAATCTTATTCCCATTTGTTTAAGATTAATATATTCTCCTAGTAACAAATCACATCCATTACTAAGAAGTAAAGCTCCTACTACTCTTGTTTTAGTTCTATCTAATACGACTTCATTAGTTTGACTATTATATCTATATAACTCTCCACTATCTTTTAATTCCCTTTGAATACTTAATTCTTCTATCATTTTAGGACTACTAATTGAAGTAACAGAACTTTTCATATCATTAGTATAACCAACCTTAATATAATGTTTCTTTCCATCAACATCAACTTCTTTTAAAGTATTAAAATCAGCCTTAGTAGATTCTGAAGTAACAGAATCAACAAAAGAAGAAGCAATATAACCATCGCTATTAACATCCATAACAAATAATGTTTTAACTTCTCCAAAAGTATTAAGTTCTCTATCTGATATTAAACAGCAAGATAAGTATTGTTTACTATACTCATTATCATGATAATTTGAGTCTCCCTTTACACCAGGTTCTAAATAACTAGCATGAATTACTGTCATAAAATCTTCTCCATTAGTAATATTATCATAATTAGTAATATCTCTTTCCCATAACTTAATAGAATAGTCTCTGCACTTCTCTTCTAAATCAAATACCTCTTTTAAATCTTTTTCAAACTCTAATCCTACTAGTGAAGCATCATCTTTATATTTACCATACTTAAAACAATACTCTACATTATCACCACTAGTTAAATCAGTTAGTATTCTATTATAAACATCATATAAATCAGAATATTTATTCTTAAATTCTTTTAATTTCTTATAAGCATCTATATAAATACCATTATTAACTTCCATATCAATAAGCATAGCAAGTTCTTTCTCTAACTCTGTAATATAACCTCTTACACTAGAATTAATTAAACCATAATCAGCAATATAACTAAATTTCCTCGTAACACACTCCTATTTTATTATTTTTCTAAAAAGTTCATTACCAAATCAACAAGTACTTCTTTTTCTTTTGGATCAGATTGTGCAATCAATATCGTAACTGCTACTAAAGTATTATTATCTATAACCATACCATTATCATTATATAATAAATTATAGAAATTCAAAAAGTATATAAACAAAGTAGCTGCTATTCTTTTATTACCATCAATAAAAACATGATTTTTAGTAACTAAATATAACATATTAGCAGCCTTCTCTTCAGTAGTAGGATATAATTCTTTACCATCAAATGTACTATAAATATTATCAATTATTCCCTTTAATCCATTATCTCTCTCCAAAGCAAATAAATCACTATTATTATTAAACTTAAGTTCATTAATAACATTTATACAATCTTCATAAGTAATTCTTCTATCATTCTTAGTACCTTTAGGCCTAGATATTTTTTTATAGTCATACTTATCAAGTAATTCTAAAGCACTAGAATAATTATTTATAACCTTTATAATACTTTTTGCTTCTTCTGCACTAAGTTCATTATCTAATCTCCCAGCAATATCAAGTAGCTTAACTGTCTTCTCTAAATATTCTAACCTTCTATTATTAACAACATAACCTTTAATCAAATAATCCTTTATAATTTTATTAGCCCATTTCCTAAAAATAATACCATTCTTACTCTTAACTCTATAGCCAACACTAATAATCATATC
>USIB01000013.1 GCA_900554615.1 uncultured Mycoplasmatota bacterium
GAACAAGAATCTGTTCTAGGGGGGGGGTGGCTTCAGAACCTATAAATAAAGGCTTTATAAAGAGTTTAAATAAAATTAAAGACTATGAAATAACTAATAGAAATATTAGTAATTTTTCATAGTCTTTTTATGTTGAAGGAGAAGAATATGAAAAAGATTAAAGTAAAAACATTATATTTAATAGCAATAGTAGTAGGGGGTCTAATAGGACTAGCAACTAAGTCGACATATGCACTATTTACATCTAGTGCAGAAATAGATAATCCAATATGTATGGCTACTAATTTAACTAGTGAAGATGAAGTAGTGGATACTATTGATGTAACTATAGCTAGTGGGGAATTTAAAGAAGTACCTATTACTATTAATAATACTAGTAGTAGTTTATTAAATTATATGGTGTTTTATAATCCTACTTCTAGTGATATAGTAATAGGAGTTAATATGAAAAATACAGATAGTAGTAATTCTTCTGGAACAATAAAAACAGGTGAAACAAAGAAAGTATATGTACAAATAAAGAATAATTCTTCTAGTAGTATTACTATAACACTAGGAGTAGTTTCAAATAGCATATCTAGTGATATGAATATGGTTCCTTCAGGAAAAGATGGAGAAAGTACTATTACTATAGGTACGAATTTGGCAGAATATATAACTAGTTTATACACAAATGCAACTAAAACACCTGTGACAAATAATGGTGTTACATATAATTATGCTACTTCAGTAGGACTAATGAATGATAGATTAGCTAGTTCTAGTACGGAAATTGACAATGGGAATATAAGGTATTATGGAGCAAGTCCAAATAATTATATATTCTTTAATTGTGATGATTATTCTAATCAAACTCTTTCGACTTGTGAATCATGGAGAATAATAGGAGTCTTTGATGGAAAGGTAAAGATAATGAGAGGGAGTAATATAGGAAGCTATTCTTGGAATAATAAAAATGCATCAACTGGTGCTGAAAATGCATATGGAAGTAATGATTGGCCAACAGCGAGACTAATGAAACTACTTAATCCAAGCAGCTATTATACAGTTGATTCTAAAGATAATGGGAATGGACAAAGTCTGTATTGGAATGCTGAAAGTGGTACTTGTTTCTCAGGACAAAATAATGCGATAAAAGCTTGTGATTTTACTTCATCATCTTCAACAAAAGGATTGAAAAATGATGCAACAAGAAATATGATATCAGAATCTGTATGGTATTTAAGAAATTCATTAGCAAATTATGTAAATGTAGTATATGAGAATGAAAGATTAAATGGAACTGTTGGATCAGGAAGAACTCCAACATGGACAGGAAAGGTGGCTTTACCATATCCAAGTGATTATGGATATGCTACAAATTTAGCTGAATGTCAAAAGCAATTGACATCATATAGTGATACAACTTGTACAGGAAGTAATTGGATGAAAGATATTATTACAAATAATGGTAATTCTAAAGGATGGTTAATAACCCCTAATATGGAAAATGTTAACTATGTGTACTATGTTAATAGTGCTGGTAATGTTTATGGCTTGAATCTTGCAGAAAACAATTTTGCTTATGCTGTGTTTGATGTGTTACCGACTTTATATTTGAATTATGATTTGACAATTAACATAAACGAAAATTCTAAGGGAACTATTGCTAAACCATATCAAATAGTAATGAATTAAGAAGATAGTTATCTTCTTTTTACTTTTTATAGTATCAGTTAGAAAGTCTACACCGTGAATATAATATCTTATAATTATTTATTACTAGACTTAGTATAAGGCTAGTAATAACATGAAAATACCTAGGATTTTCATGAAAGGATATAAAAAAATATAGACATTTATTTATTAATATATTATAATTAATTAAAGGGAAAGTATGTGGTATAGATGAAAATAGATGTATTAACCTTATTTCCAAGTATGTATGATAACTTTATTAATGAATCAATAATAAAAAGAGCAATAGATAAAGAGTTAGTAGAAGTTAATATACATAACATTAGAGATTATACAGTATATAAAAATAATCAAGTAGATGACTATCCATTTGGTGGTGGAGGTGGAATGGTACTAATGTGTGACCCTATATTTAGGGCTATAGATACCTTAAAAAAAGAAGATACCTTAGTAATTATGATGACACCATCAGGAAAAGTATATAAACAAAGTATAGCATATGATTTATCAAAACATAAACATATAATAATACTATGTGGTCATTATGAAGGATTTGATGAGAGAATTAAAACCATTGTTGACTTAGAACTTTCTATAGGAGACTATATTTTGACAGGAGGAGAATTACCATCAATGGTAGTTATGGATAGTATAATTAGACTTATTGATAATGTAATTAGTACAGAGTCTTTAGAGAGTGAAAGTTTTAACAATAACTTACTTGATTATCCTAATTATACAAAACCAGTAGAATATAGAGGAATGAAAGTTCCCGATGTTCTTCTCAGCGGACATCATGAGAATATTAAGAAATATAGATATAATGAACAACTTAGATTAACAAAAGAAAATAGACCAGATTTACTAGGGGGAGAATATGAATAATTATTTTATAAGTAAAGATAATAAAAGTGGGGAAATAATATATTTAGAATATGATAAGAATGGATATAAAGTAACTCCTAAGAGGAAGAAGGAAGATGCTATTGAAGTTAATAAAATAGTATTTGTATCTCCTAGTCTTACTGAGAAATTACTAAAGAAGAAGATTGATAATAAATTAACTAAATTGTTATATGAGCTTAATGCTATAAATATAGATAATGAAGATGACGATTCTAGTAATGATGGTAGAATTAGAGATATGCTTAAAGAAGCCGAAAGACTAAAGATAAATATTATTAATAATTATAAGAAATATTTAGGTAATACTTATAGTATACTTAGTTTAAAAAAGTTAGAGATAATTATAGAAGGATATAGGGCTAAATTATATGTAATAAAAGAAAGAGAAAATGAGAAATTACTTCTAAATATGTTTAATAATAGTCTAGCAGAAGAGCCTTCTAAAAAGGGGAAGGGTAGATAAAATGAAAGTACTAGATGGTAAGATAGTAAAAGAAGATATCCTTCTAAAATTAGAAGATAAGTTAAAAGAACTAGATGAAAAGATAGGTCTTGCTGTTATTCAAGTAGGAGATAACACCGCTAGTAATGTCTATATTAGACAGAAAAGTAAAATGGCTGAAAATCTAGGTTATAACTTTAATCATATCAAATTAGATAGTAATACTAGAGAAGAAGATATAATTAATGTTATTGATAAGTTAAATAATGATGATAATATAGATGGTATTTTACTTCAATTACCCATTCCTAGTAATCTTAATTCTAAGAGAATTATTAATACTATTAATCCTGATAAAGATGTAGATGGATTAACTGATATTAATATTGGAAGATTAGTTAGTAATAGCGAAGGATTATATCCTTGTACTCCTAGTGGAATTATGTCATTACTTGATTATTATAATATTGAGGTAGAGGGTAAGAACATTGTAATAGTAGGCAGGAGTATACTTGTTGGAAAACCTCTATTTAATATGATGGAAAATAGAGGAGGGACTGCTACTTTGTGTCATTCTAAGACAAATAATTTAGAATTTTATACAAAGAATGCTGATATTCTTGTAGTAGCAGTAGGAAAACCTAATTTCATTAAGAAAGAGATGGTTAAAGAGGGAAGTATTATTATTGATGTTGGTATTAATAGAAGGGAAGATAATACTTTGTGTGGTGATGTCGACTTTGATAATATTAAGGATAAAGTAAGTTATATTACACCAGTACCTGGAGGAGTAGGACAGATGACAATTGCCCATCTTGCTATTAATACATATAAAGCACATATGTTAAGAAAGAAATAGTCTTTCTTTTTTTCATATTTTCTTCATACTATAATATACTTTATTAGAAAGAAGAGGAATATATATGATTAATAAGAAAAATTTGTGGTTTTTAACTTTATTTAGTTTAGTACTTGTATTATCTATTTACTATGTTACTATGCCTAATGAATTATTTGATACTAATATAAAGGAAACTTCAGTAGATAATACTAATACTAAAGTAGAAGAAGTTAGTGTAGTAGCAGCTTTAAAGGTAGAAGATGATACTTTAGTAATGGATAAGATTAATAAATTAAAAGAAAAACTTACTGATACTTCTATTAGTACAGATGAGAAGAATACTGTGTTTGAAGAACTTAAACTTATTAATAAGAATTCTTCTAAAGAAGAGACTTTAGAGGTTAAGATAAAAGAGTTATGTAGTTGTGAAAACTTTGTTAAGATTGATGGGGATAATGTTAGAGTTGTTCTTGATAGTAGTGATTCTAGTACTAGTTCTGCTAACGAGATTATGAGATTAGTACAGAAAGAATTTGATGATAAGATGTATATTTCGGTAAAATATAATTAATTTAGTTAAAAATACCTCACTAAATTATGTCTAATTGAATACAATAATATGAACAGATATATACCACCCTATAGGGAAGTGAGGTATTTATGAGTAAAGGTATATTAACTAAAAGAGAAAAAGAAGTATTTTCACTACTAATAGAGAATAAAACTACTAGGGAAATAGCGGACACTTTAAATATTAGTGAAAAAACAGTAAGAAATCATATTTCTAATACTATGCAAAAATTATCTGTAAAGGGTAGAGCACAGGCTGTGGTAGAGTTAATAAGATTAGGAGAAATTACTTTATAAGCACAATATTAGTGCTTTTTTTCTTTTTCCACTTCAGCCTTATATAAAATAAGTCTTCCGTGGTGCGAGTAAGCCTCCTAGAGTAGTCTTCCTCACAAACAATTTAGATATTGTAATATTATTTATTTTTTGATACAATTATTATGGTGATATAAATGAAAGACATTAGAATTGTATTTATGGGTACCCCTTCTTTTGCAGTACCTATATTAGAAGAAGTTATTAAGAAATATAATGTTGTTATGGTTGTGTCACAACCTGATAGAGAAAAAGATAGAAAAGGTAATATTATTTATTCTCCTTGTAAACAATTAGCACTTGATAATAATATTGAAGTATTTCAACCAATTAAAATTAAAGATGAATATCAAAAGATACTTGATATTAAACCAGATATTATTATTACTGCTGCCTATGGTCAAATTATTCCTAGTATTATTCTTGATTATCCTAAATATGGATGTATTAATGTACATGGCTCTCTTCTTCCAAAGTTAAGAGGTGGTGCACCAGTACATCACGCTATTATTAATGGCGATAAAGTAGCAGGAGTTACTATTATGTATATGGATAAGAAAATGGATAGTGGTGATATTATTAGTCAGGCCAGTACTGATATAGGAGAAGATACTACTTTAGATGAACTTTATAGTAGGTTATCTTGTATGGGTAGAGACTTACTTATTGACACTCTTCCTAGTATATTTAATGGTACTAATAAAAGAATTAAACAAAATGAAGAAGAAGTAACTTATGGACTTAATATTACTAAGGAAGAAGAAAAAATTAATTTTAATAATTCTATTAATGATATTCATAATAGAATTAGAGGTTTATCTAGTATACCTGGTGCTTATGCTATATTAAATGGTAAGAGAATGAAAATATATAAGTCTATTAAAACTAATATATTATCTAATGATAAAGCAGGTGTAATTGTTAAAATTGATAGTGATGGTATTTATGTTACTACTAACGATTATATTATTAGACTTATAGATATTAAACTAGAAGGTAAAAAGAGATGTCTTGTTAAAGATTTTATTAATGGTATTAAAAAAGAAGATTATATTGGTGAGGTATTTGAGTAATGGAAGAAAAGAAGGATAATAATAAAAAGAAACTTAGTTTAAAAGAAAGATGGAAAGATAAAAGAGAAAGAGCAAAGATAGAACTTATGTTATATGGTATATTCTTTTTAATAATTATTATCTTTGCTCGTATTTCTAATAGCATGAGTAATAATATTCCAAAAGAAGAAGATAATAAAATATTTATTAGTGAGATTACTGATAACTATAGTTATGATATAGATATTACTATTGATAATGATAATTATAAATATTATGGTAAAGTACTAGGTCATAATATGAATATACATAAAGTAGTAGATACTGAAGAAGAATACTTTTATAAAATGAATAATAAGTATTATATATTAGATGATAATGGTAATTATATATTAACTAATGATAAAGAAATATTCTCTTATATTGATTATAGATATTTAGATATTAATACAATTAAAGAATATATTAAGATGGGTACTTTAAATAATAATATATATACGATTAAAGTATCTGATATATTATTAAATAATAATAGTAATGATGTTATTACTATTACAGTTGATGATATTAATAAAGAACTAATTATTGATTATACTAATCTATTTAAAGTTAATAATAATAATTTATATAAAGAACTAGTAAGAATTAAATATAGTAATATTAATAGTATTAGTAGTTTAGATAAGTAATTATGATAGATATTACTAAAATTATTGAAATTATATTAAAGATATGATAAAATTAATATGTAATTAAATATGAAAGGAGAATCCCCTTATGAAATCTAAAATAATTTGCAATTATGGTGTACTAAATAATTTACAAATGAGTAAGATTTATAAAAACCCACGCATAATGTTGTCACAAAAATGTGATAACATCCAAACAAGAATCTGTTCTAGGGGGGGGGGCTGTTCTAAGTCTTGCAAGTAAAGACTTTATAAGTAATTTAAATAAAATTAAAGACTATGAAGTAACTAGTAGAAATACTAGTCTTTCATAGTCTTTTATCATGAAAGGATAGATATTTATGGAAAAGAAAAAGAAATTAATAATACTAGGAGTAATACTTTTATTAATAATAGTATCAGGAGCAACATTTGCTATATTAACATGGAATAGTACTATGATAAAACTAGGTATTAATACTAATTGTTTTACTATAGACTATACTAGAGGTGGAGACATAACAGGAAGTTTAAAATTAATAAATTGGGGAGATATATATTCTGAAGAAAATAATACATTTACTATAAAAAAGGGAATGGGATTATCATATGTAAATGTAGGTATAAATAGTAATTGCTCTATAGAAGGATATGGTACTATCTATTTAAATGTAACAGAATTATCTGATACATTTAAAGATGGTGGAGAAAGTTCTGGAGCACTAAAATATGCAGTACTTAAAAATACAAGTAATTTAAGTAACAATGATATAAAAGTAGATAACTTGGATAGCCAATCATTCGAATTACTAAATATAGAGCCAATAATGGAAACTGGTAAAATAGAATTATATTCAGAACAATTATCTAATACAGAAATATATAAATATATAATAGTAATCTATATAGATAACAATCTAGCTGGCAATGATATTACATCAGCAACATTTAAAGGTAATATATCAGTAGAAGCAGAACAAGAAAGATATGGAGCAACGCCTGACTATTGTTTTACATTATCAGATAGAGATGATACTAATATGACTGCTTCAATAGCATCAACTGGGTATAAATGTTATGAAGGAAACAGTAATGGATATGAGACTATTACTGATGTTAATATTCCAAGAATAATAGATGGTTATACCATTACAAAAATTGGAGGTGGTGCTTTTTGTACTACATATGAATGGCGAGGTGGTGTTGGAGATATTTGTACCTCAAATGTAATAAAATTAACTAGTGTGACGATTCCAAATACAGTTAAGATAATAGAAAAATCTGCTTTTCAAATTAGTCAATTATCAAAGGTTAGTATACCAGATTCAGTAACATCTATAAAACAATTTGCATTTTCTGATAATCAATTAACAAGTATAACAATACCAGAATCAGTAACAACAATAGGAGGCAATGCATTTTCTGATAATCAGTTGACCAGAATAACAATACCAAATTCAGTAACAACAATAGGAAATGGTGCATTTAATTATAATAACTTAAATTACGTATATATAGGAAATAATTCAAAATTAACAAGTATAGGTTATCAAGCCTTTTCTTCTTCAAATAGAACATCTACTTATAAAGGAATAACATATGTAGATAGTCCTAATTTAAAAAAGATATATTATAATGGAAGTAATCAATTATCATGGATATATACTATTAATGGAAGTGATTCTGATACTAAGTTTGTAACAGGTATAGTACCTAGTTATACTATTTCTAATGATGAGGTATACAATGAAGTACTTATAACTACAGGTAAGTAAGAAGATACTAAAACTATCTTCTTTTACTATAGAATATATCTAAGTTAGAAAGTATTCACTATGAATATAATACACAGAAAATAATAAAATAATATATTATTATATCTTGTATAAATAAATATAAAAAACATATATTTAATTAGGTGGTTATCTTGAAAAAAATAATAAGAATATTTTTTATAATAACATTAGTATGTTTTAGTTTTTTCTATACAGATAAAGTAATGAATTATTTAAATAGTAAAGACCCATTAATGATAAAAATAAACAATTTAAAAGAAGATTATGAAGTATCTCCAGTAAATGCTATTATAGATAATGATACTATAATACCAGGAAAAAAAGGATTAGAAATAGATGTAGATAAGAGTTATGAAGAAATGAAATTAGGAGGAATCTTTAGAGAAGAATCATTAGTATATAAAGACATATTACCAAGTAAAAGTCTATCTAATAATAAAGATAAATATATAATAAGAGGAAATAAAAAGAATGAAGTATCATTACTTCTAATATATAGCAGTAGAGATTATGATAAGATAAAGAATATAGATAATATAACAGTATATATAAATCATAAAGATATAAATACTAGTACAATAAAAAAATTAAAAGATAAAGAAATATATCCTTATGGAAATAATGGAGAATATACTAAAGAAATATTAGATAATGATAATACTTTAATAAATAGATTAAGTAATAATAAATCAAAGTATTGTCTTCTGAAAGAAAAGAATAATGAATATTTAGATTTATGTACAAAGAATAATATGATGGTAGTAATACCAAGTGAAATAGGTGGATATACTAATATAAAGAAAAGCCTAACTAGTGGTAGTATAATATTACTAGAAGATATCTCTAATATAGATATAATAATAAAATATATAAATAGTAAAGGATATAGTATAGTACCATTATCTAAGTTATTAATAGAGTGAGAACTCTATTTTTAATATTATTATATAATTTTAAAGATATTTTAGGGCTTTTAGTATAAAAAATAGTACTTTTTTATTGACTTTAGTAATATTATGTAATATAATTAATAACGAAACGGAAAGAAGATTATATTTATCTCACCTGATTACACATAGTAATAGGTAAAAGGCTGCATACTTTAATAAACAATATATTATATTTAGGCTTTTTAATAGATAAATGGGTACTTCTTTAAGTATTCATTTTTTTGGAGGTGTTAATTATAGCTACTTTAAAGGATAATCCTATCAATGAACAAATTAGATGTAAGGAAATGATGGTAATTGGACCAAATGGAGAACAACTTGGTGTTAAAAGTAAGAAAGATGCTCTAACTCTTGCTGGATATGCTGGATTTGATTTAGTTCTTATGAGTGATAATGGTAATATGCCAGTATGCAAAATAATGGACTATAACAAGTTTAAGTATGAAAAGAAAAAGAAAACCAAAGAGGCTCAAAAGAAACAAAGAGAGTCTATGGTAGAGACTAAAGAGTTTAGATTATCAGTAAATATTGATATTCATGACTTTAATACTAGAGTTAATAATGCTAGAAAGGCTTTTGAAAAAGGAAATAAGGTTAAGGCTAGTATTAGATTTAAAGGAAGACAAATTGCTCATCCTGAACTTGCAAATGATGTATTAGATAGATTTTATAATGAAGTTAGTGACGTTGCAGAAATGGAATTGAAACCTAGAATTGAAGGAAGAACAATGTATATGCAACTTACGCCTAAGAAATAGAAGGAGGATATTATGACTAAACTTAAAAAAAATAAAATGAAGACTCATAAAGGAACAAAGAAAGTATTAAATGTAAGACAAAGTGGCTCTATTAGTAAATCTAGACAAGGAGTTTTACATAATACAGGAAAGAATAGTGCTGCTAGAGCAAGTAGTAAGAAACAAGGTACTGGTTTAAGTAAAGCAGATTACAAGAGAATTAAAGATTTAATATAGGAGGGATAACATGACAAGAGTTAAAGGTGGCACTGTTGCACGTGCTAGAAGAAAAAAAGTATTAAAAGAAGCAAAAGGTTATTTTGGTAGTAAACATAGATTATATAAGACTGCTCATGAACAAGTAATGCATTCAGGAGTATATGCTTTTAGAGATAGAAAACAAAACAAGAGAAACTTTAGAAAGTTATGGATTACAAGAATCAATGCTGGATGTAGAGAAAATGAAATCTCTTATTCTAGATTTATAGATGGATTAAATAAAGCAGGAATCACTGTAAATAGAAAAATGCTTAGTGAACTTGCTATAGATAATCCTAAAGCATTTTCTGATTTAGTTGTTATTGCTAAAGATGCTTTAAATGGTAAGAAGTATACACCTAAAGAAGTTAAAGCAGAAACTAAAGAAGAGGCTAAAAAAACTACTAAAAGTGCTGAAAAGAGTACAACAAAAAAAGCAGGAGAGACTACTAAAAAGAGTACTGCTGCTAAAAGTACTACTACTAAAAAGACTACAAAGAAAGAAGAAAAGTAATTGTTTCTTCTTTTTTTAGTAATTTAGTTTTTTCTTGACTTTAATGCTTTTCCATTATATAATGTATTCATATTAAGGCTCAAACCTTTAATTAAGGATATTTTAGTACTATTTTTAAACATTATAATGAGCAAAATATTAGTGAAAGGAGAAGACTTTATATAATAAAGTAAAATAGAGTAACAACGCATCACGCTCTATTAAACATTTAATATATTAATTAGGAGGTAATAGAATGGAAAAACAAAATATAGATTTAAAAAGTCCTGAGTTAAAAAAAGTAGTTGATAAAATTGTTAGTAAAGCAAAAAGTAAAAATATCATTAAACCTTTATCTTTAGCATTTAAAGAAGTACCTGCTGAGAAAGAAATACATAAAGGAGAAATAAAAACCTTTCTTTAAATTGGTGTTTTAATGGTAAAAGTAGTACAAAATAAATATAATCTTGGAGATATTGTTTTTGTTAATGAATATAATTATGTGAACAATGATATAGGCAAGAATCATTTATTTGTAATAGTAGATGATGAAAATAAAGTTGTTCCTTTAGAATATTTTAGATTTATTGTTTCATCGCATACTGAAAAATCAAAAGAAAAAACAAAATACATATATAATGAGCCATTATCAAAATCAAAAACTAACAATTTAATATCAGATAGCATAGTAAAATGTGATAATTTATTTACTTTGCCAAGTAAAAATATTCAATATAAAATTGGTACAGTAGATGTGGATGACTTTTTAAGATTTATTACTACATATAAAGAAAAAATAGAAGCATAAATGATTATACATAATATATTAAAATATAAAGAATTGAGATTTATGAAAAATAGATTTTAATTCTTTTCTTTTACCATAATTTTTGATATAATATTAGTAGATTAATAAAGGAGTGTAGTTATGGACGATAGTTTTTTTACAGCAAAAGAAAAGAAAAAAGCAAGTGGAGGAAATACCAATACCATTTTAGTAATATTCTTATTACTACTTTCAATAGGAGGACTTATATATTTTCTAAATAAATATATTAACGATAAAAATAACATTAATACCAAAGATTCACTAGATAGAAGTATTACCTATATAAGTGAAACTATGTATTAAAAGAAAGAATGCTTATGAAGAGAATTAGTTTTATATTTTTAATTATAATTTTATTATTAAGTGGATGTGCAAGTCATAATACCGAAGAAAATAATAAAATAATAGATAATATCATTAGTTATGATAATAATTATAGTTATGACTTTTTAAATTATATTAGTAATAACTATGGTATGTCAGTTATCAAAAAAATAAAAGATAGTTATGCTAGTAATAATTATGACGATAAATTATGGCATAGCATAACAGGAAAATCAATAAAAGTACTAAGAGATAATTACAATAAAGAATATGAAAAAATAGATAATGTAAAAGTACTTGATAAGAAAGACAAAGTAACCCTTAGTTTTGTTGGAGATATATCACTTGCCGATAACTTTGACATTATGCCTTATTACGATAAAAGAGGTGAAGGAGTATATGGTATTCTCTCTAAAGAAGTAGTAGATATCATGAATAATGCCGATATAATGGTAGCAAATAATGAGTTTACAATTAGTGATAGAGGTAGTCCCCTTAACAAACAATATACATTTAGAGCAAGCCCTAATAGACTTAACATCTATAAAGAAATGGGTGTAGATTTAGTCAGTATAGCAAATAACCATATATATGATTATGGAGAAGAAGCATTTCAAGATAGTTTAAAATATTTAAAAGAATATGATATTCCCTATGTAGGAGCAGGTACTAATATTGAAGAAGCAAAAAGAGCCTTCTATTACATAGTGGGTGGTTATAAAATATCTTTTATTTCCGCTAGTAGAGCAGAGAAAAATATAATAACTCCTGGTGCTACTTCAACTAGTAGTGGTATATTTAGATGTTATGATAATGAATTACTAATAAATACCATTAAAGAAGAAAAAGAGAAGAGTGATTATGTTATACTTTTAATACATTGGGGAAAAGAAGATTCTCATGAATTAGAAGAAGTTATGTTAAAGACCAGTAAAGAATATGTTGATGCTGGTGCTGATTTAGTAGTGGGTAGTCATGCCCATCTTCTACAAGGAATGGAGTTTTATAAAGATAAGTTAATTGCATATAATTTAGGCGATTTTATCTTTAATAGAGAGACAAAAGATACAGGTATATTAAATGTTAATATTTTAAATGATGGAAGTATGACTTATGATTTTATTCCTTGTATACAAAAAGATTATAAGACTAGTATTCTATCAGATAATGATAGATTAAGAGTACTTAATGATATGAATAATTATTCTATTAATGCTATTTTTAATACTGATGGTAGTATTAGAGAAAAATAATATTTATTCTATTTCCACGGGAGCCTTATATAAAATAAGTCTTCCGTGGTGTTAGAAAGCCAAAATATTTGTCTTCCTAACAAACATTTAGTATTGTATTCATATCTTAAGTTTGACATATAAGGCATTACACATTTTTCATACTTTGTAAATACCTTACCACTAACAAACTAGGACACAGCGAATTTAAGCAGGCTCAGCCTTTGGTATAATAAAATTAATTGATAAATCTAAAGACAAAGAAAATAAAGTAACTATATCTAGTATAGAAAGTGCGGCTTCTGGCTATGCCAGTGAAAAAATAATGATGAAGATTATTGGATACAGATGGATAGACCAGATATAAAAGGTAAATACTTTTGTGTCACTATTGGAACTTTACAAAATAAAGGATTATTAGCTAAAGACATTAATCTTGATGGACTATCGACTGAAGATAAAATTATTAGTAAAAGTACTTATGTAGGAATAAAGAAAGATAACATTACTAAAGCAAATAGTAAACCAACTTTAATTGCTACTACTAGCCAGTGTAAATTTTCAGATAAATCAAAATGTTCAAATGAAGAAATATTATATGGAGTATGTACCAACACCATATTAAATGAAGATTTAACACTTCCAAATATCAAAGCAGGAGATAGCTATACTGATAGAATAAATAATATTACTTTTGATGATATTACAGAAAAAAATGGTTTTCCTATAACGATTACTAAGAAATACTTTTATTACGCTGATGAACAAGAAAAGATTTTTAATCAAGAACCAGTAGAAATTAATACTAATGACAATAGTTTTAATATTTCAGATTTAATAAAATCAAAAAAATATTACTATAGTATATGTATGAATACTGAAGTTAGTAGAGCCTGTTCTTTAGTAACAGAACAAAGTACTAAAGATATTGAAAAGCCAACCTTTAGTCAAAGCAAAAATAATATCACTATAAATTATAGTACTAAAAACATATATGGTGATAAGGAAAATAAACCCGAAGCTACATATTATTTTAAGACAACAATGCCTGCAGAAGTACAAACTGATATATATAAATGTAATAGCATTGATGATTGTGATGGTACTCCAATTAAAAAAATAGATGATGTAACTAAATTATATAAATCTTCTGAAAGAACTATTATTTTAAGTTATCCACCTAGTGCTAATTCTTTTGATTTAAAGGTAGAAGCATGGACATATGATAAGAAAGGTAATAACAGTTCGAATAGTTCTAATTTTAAAATTAGTCCAACAACTTATACTATAAGTTACAATGCTAATGGTGGAAGTGGGGCTCCAAGTAGTCAAACAAAAAAATATAATGAAGATATTAAACTTAGTAGTGCAGAACCTACTAGAAGTAATTATACATTTACTGGATGGAATACTAGTAGTAGTGGTAATGGAACATCTTATTCAAAAGGTGCTACTTATAAAGAAAACAATGATATAACACTTTATGCACAGTGGAAAGCTAATACATTTACACTTCATTATGATGATAATGGTGGAAGAGGTTGTTCAGATAAAACAAAAACATTAACACCAGGAAATAAATTAGGCACATTATGTAGGCCTACTAGAAGTGGTTATTGGTATTTTAATGGTTGGTATTATGATGGAAAAAACTATACTGCTAGTACAGTATTTAATGGTGATAGTGATATAACACTTGTTGCTTCTTGGTACTACGATGAACCCGAACCAGAACCAGAACCTGAGCCAGATTTACCTTGTACTGTAACAACAGGATTATGGTGTAGATCAGGACCAGGAACAAGCTATTCAAAAGTCGGTTCAGGATTCGATGCTGGAGATAGAGTAGCAGTTAGTGGAAAAACAAATAATTGGTATTACATAACAGATTCAACTACTGATTCATATAATTGTTATGCTTCAAGTAATTATATATCATGTTCATCATCAGGTGGTGGCTCATCTAGTGGAGGAAGTACTTCTAAAAGTGCATATTGTTCTCTTCCTAATAAACTTGAATACTTTTATGGTGATCGATTAGCCATTGGTGGTATGACAGTACGTAATAAAAATGGTATTTGTGAGGATGCAAATCAAGAAAAATATCGTAAATGCTTTAATCCAGGTCTTGGAACGGCACTTATTGGTAATCTACAAAGTTCTACATATCTTACTATAACAATGTCTTGTTCACAAATATATAGTAGTTTCTCATTTAAAGTAAAAGTAGATTCCTGTCCTTCTTTAGGAAGTGAAGCTAAATGTAGACAACATGGTACTTATTGTATGTGGTCTGCTGGTTTCTGTAGACCTAGATCAATGACTAGTTAAATTATAATGAAAGGAATATATAACTATGAATAATAAAGAAAAGAAGTTAATTATAATTTTAACAATACTGATAATAATTATTACAACATTTACAATATTTATTTTAATTACCAAAAAGCAAAATAGAACAGAGGTTACTTATGATTTGCAAAAAGAAGAAAATATTGATATAGCAGGTAATATAACTACTATACCAAACAGAAACTATTCTTTTACTATTAATAATAAAAAGATAACATTTTGTTTTAAGAAAGAAAAAGAATGTTTTACTACTACATATAAAGAAAAAAATAATACCATTGTAGTAGGAGACCTAAAAGATGAATCCTTATCTGGAACATTTGATAAAAGTGGTACTAATGATGACCTCATTTTAGAAAAAAATTATCTAATGGTGCTAGCATTAAATATTATTATACTAAAAGACAAGGATAAAGAAGTGGAGTAATATCTGCTTCTTTTTATATTACACGTGTCTTATATATAGAGGCATACTGATGCATTATTTAGAGACAATATAAAATATTGACTCTAAATAACCTTCTAAGACCCAAGACTTAGAGGGACAAAATAAACTATACACTCTTGTATATTATTATTTTCTATGGTATAATCACTATAGAAATAGTAGGAGTAATAAGTATGAATAAGAAGTATAGATATCTAATTATAACATTAATAATATTTAGTATATTTTCATTAAAAAATGTATATGCATCAGTAGATGCAAAAATAAATCCAGAATGGATAAAGTATAATGAATTATCAGAAGAAGAAAAATCCCTTTATCTAGCAATTCCTAATAAATATATTTATGATTATGTAAATACAAATAAAAATAACTTAAGAAACATAAAGACAGTTTTTAATGATAATATTCCTACAGAGTTTTCATTAGCTAGTTTAGATAATAAAAACTATGTAAATACTATCAAAAAAGACCAAAAATCACTAGGACTATGTTGGGCATTCTCAGCTCTTGGCTCAATGGAATCCAATATGCTATTAAGAGGAGTACAATCCCTTGATGATAGTATATCAAAATGTAATAATACCAATTCTAGAGACTGTAGAGTAAAAGATGATTCAATTATTAATAATAATTATAAAAATCTATTAGTTAGTAATAATGCTACTTTTTCAGAAAGAAATATCGACTATATATTATCTGGTCCAACAGATGTTACTTCATATACAGATTCTAATAATAAATATACAATCGTAAAAGAAAAATATAATCCCTATAGTTATCCAAGTAGAGTAATTGGTAGCGGTGGTACTTTCTCCTCAATTGGTGATTTATTCTATTATGGAATATCCCCTAAAAGAGAAATAGACACTTGGGAAAAATATAATACTAGTATGACTACCAAAACATTAGAAGAAATATTCGATAGTGTACCTACAGACTATACAGTAACTGACTACTACGAATATCCATCAATGCCCAGTAGGAGTAGTAGTGATTATATAGCTTGGCAAAGCGATTTAAAAAAATTAATAATGACATATGGTTCTACCTATGTTGCTACTTTAGGCCCAAGTAGTACATATGCTGGTAGCTGCTACTACTATAATAGTAGTGATAAAATGGGAATAATAGACCATAGTCTCTCTTGTGGTACCACTTCTTTAGGATATCATGCTATGCAAATAATAGGCTGGAATGATAACTATGAATATGGCTATTGTAAACTAGGAAGTAAAGCAAGTTCATCTTATACTAAAAGTACATGTGAAAGTAATGGTTATACTTGGACTAGCGGAAAAGGAGTATGGCTTCTTAAGAACTCTTGGGGTAATGTTCTTCCATATCTATACTTAACTTATGATTCACTTGCAAGTGGTATAAGTGGTGTAAGAGGAGTAAAAGTAAGAGACTATGATAACACTTACAACGAAAAAATTAGTAACATTAGTCTTAATAGTAGAACAAATGATAGTATAATTTATAAATATGGAAAATCTAGTGATAAAGAATATTTATCACAAATTAATGTTAGATTTTATACATATTTAAAAGACTATAAAATATCTATTAGTAATGATGGTGAAAACTATACCGAAGTAGATAGTGGTACTATAGACTTACCTGGTATGAGAGCATTTTATCTAAATGATTATGTCCTAGATAATGATAACTTTTATATAAAAATAGAAGGAATTACTAGTATATATGAAGCTCCTACTGTCCTTACTAAAAACGAATGCTCTTATCTAAATAATTGTGATAGTAGTATTAAGTTAAATACTTACCTAGATAATATTTATTACAATAATACCGGAGGTACAATAGAGGTTAGAACTAAGACTACTAATGTAAGTAGTGGTTCTATACTAAATTATAAAATATATAACCCATCAGGAGAAAATATTACAGATGATATTTTTAATGTTAATACTTATGTCGTAACCTCTAATAACATTGCAAATATAGTAGTAGGAGAAGACTATTTACCAGGTAAATATACAATAGAAACAAGTTATAATGATGTTACAAACGATACATATTTTTATGTCCTAGGTAGTAATTTCATAACATTTAATACTGATGATTACATCTTTGTAAGCAATAAAAACTATAAAATAAATTATGAACTCTTAAGTACCAAAGATATATCAAATATACGTTTTACTAGTAGCAATAGTAGTGTATGTACAATAGATAATAATGGAGTACTAGATATCAGAAGTAGCGGTAATTCCACAATAACTCTGACAATAAGTACACCACTAGGTGATATCTCTAATAGCGTGCAAATAACAATTTATGATGATGATAATGTAGATATAACAGATATAGACTTAGGCCTTCCCTCAAATAACCTTAACACAAACTCTTCATATGATATCAATTTAAAAATATCACCATTTGGTAATAAGAAAAACATTAGTATCGAAAACTTAAGTAGTGATTTAATAACAATCAATAATGATAAAATTATTACTAATTCCAAGAGTGGAACCGCTAGTGTTAAGTATTCACTAAATGGCTTTGAGAAAGTATTTAAGTTTGTAATCGTAGACCCAATTAAATATAGTTATGATAATAGTTATACTAATAAAGACTTACAAATTAATTTTGATATTAACTATTATAGAAATAATTTTAATGGTTATTTACTCTTTGAATATAATGATATAATTTCAAGAATAGATAATAATATTTCTAATTTCAATATCAGTATTAGTAATAATAGTATTATTAACTATAATTTAAAATATTGTGAAAAAGAATGTACTACTATTTATAGTGATACTATCACTATAGATAATATAGATAAAGATAAGCCTTATATCACATATGATTATAGCAATAATAAAAAAGAACTAATAATTAATATAAAAGATGATATAAGTGGTATAAAAGAAGATAATTATTACTATGGTATCAGTAGTAATAATATAGATATACCAGACTTTAAGACATTCAAAAATAACGAAGCTATTAAAGATAATCTAATTAATCATATCAATAGATTTTTATGGATAAAAAACTTCAAGGATAATGCAGGTAATTATCTATGTAGTAGCAATTATTGCATATATGAAATAGATACTATTTTCAATACCTATCGAGTAAATTACTATGATGATGATGGTAAAACTCTACTTATGTCTAAAGAATATAATGAAGGAGATGTAATAGAAGATTATACCTATAGTAAAGAAGATGACATTTATGAATATGAATTTATCTCTTTTGACAGATATACTCCTGGTATGACTATAAATAGTGATATGAACTTCTATATCAAATATAAAAAGATAGCTAAATATATCGAATCCAATAATTATTTAATTAAAGATAATTATATCAGAAATATACATCTAAATAACATATTTAATAGATATAATTATAATGACTTTATAAATAACCTTCTTCATTATGACGATTTTAAATTATATAATAGTAATGAAAATTATTCAGACAGTGCTTATATTAAAACAGGAGATATTTTCAAAAATAAGTATAATAGTTATAAGATAGTTATTACTGGTGATGTAACAGGAGATGGCTATGTAAAAATGAATGATTTAATGAAAATAGCTAATTATCTTATAGATGGTAAATCCCTAAAAGAAGAATATTTATATGCTGCTGATATAACTATGGATAATAAAGTTAAAATGAATGACTTAATGAAGATGGCTAATGCTATGTTAAATGGAGGTAGTTTATGAAAAAGTTTAGTTTAATATTTATTTTATGTTTTTCCTTTCTAACAAGAGTTAAGGCTACTAATATTGATGTTAGCGTTAGCTGTCCATCTACTGGATATAAAGGAACTACTATTACTTGTAATATTACTGGTAATGCAGTAGGAGGCTCTTTAACTGGTATAAAAGGAAACTTTGATATCACAAATGGTGTTTTCAATAGTTTTACCCCTTCCTCTTCATGGACTGTTTATGCCTCTAGTAGTAGCGGATTCGTTATAGGAAACACTAGTGGAATAACAGGAAATAGTTTACTAGGAAGTATTAGCATTACTTTAACCGGCGACATTGGTAGTAATATGACCTTTGTCCTATCTAATTTAAATGCTACTGATACAGAGTATGAAGACTACGATATCACCAACAGAAGGTCTGGCACTAGTATTATAAAGAAAGAAGAATATAAGCCTTCTGAAGAGAAACCTAACAACAACAATAACAACAATAATAAGAATAATAACTCTAATAATAACAATAATAACAAAAATAATAATAATCAAAACAATACCCCTTCTAAAAAAGAAGCATACCTTGATAGCTTAGAAGTAGAAGGCTTTGATATAAACTTTAGTAAAGATAAATATGAATATATAATCGAAGTAAATGATACAATAAAGAAAATTAATATCAAAGCTAGTTCCTCTTATGAAATAGAAGGAACAGGAACTTTTGATATTAATAAAGATAATAATACTTTTAAAGTTATAGTTACTTCTCCTGACGAGAAAAAAGAATATACAATTAATGTTAAAGTAATATCAAATAATACTTCTAACGACATCGATAGTATTAATAAAGTACTATCAATCTATGATAGTGTTAGTATTAAATTAGATAAAAATAGTGATAAAAACATCGCTTACAAAAATATATTAAGTAGTATACTAGGTAAGAATAAAAAAATTATTTATAATATTTATGATCATGATAAAATACTTTATAGTTATATATTTGATGGTAGCAAGATGGATATTATTTTAAGTGATATTAATTTAGATATTACATTTGATAAAAACAACGAAACAGATATAAAAGGTATTATCTTTACTACTAATTATAAAAGTTATTTCCCAAGTGGTACTATACTTAAAATATATAATATTAAAGAGAGTAGTAAAGATATAAAGAAATTATATCGTATTAATAGTGAAAACTATACTGAACTAATTAGTGATAAGTTATCTTTTGATAATGATAATGTATCTTTTACTATAGAAAAAGGAGATAAGTATTTACTTAGCAATATCATTACTAATGACTATAATCCTTATATCACTATTTCTATAATTCAAACCTTACTTATCATAGCAATAGTAATCGAATCAATAAACATTACTTATAAATACTTAAAAGTAAAGAAAGAAAAAAATAGTTAAAACTATTGTTTACTTTTCTTTTTTATTGTATAATTAGATAGAAAGGTAGGGAAAAAAGAATGAATAGAAAAGGTTTTACCTTGGTTGAGTTACTTGGTACTATTGTTATTATTGGTCTCGTAATAGCGGGCTCAGCCTTTGGTATAATTAAATTAATTGATAAATCTAAAGACAAAGGAAATAAAGTAACTATATCTAGTATAGAAAGTGCGGCTTCTGGCTATGCCAGTGAAAAAATAATGATGAAGATTATTGGATACAGATGGATAGACCAGATATAAAAGGTAAATACTTTTGTGTCACTATTGGAACTTTACAAAATAAAGGATTATTAGCTAAAGACATTAATCTTGATGGACTATCGACTGAAGATAAAATTATTAGTAAAAGTACTTATGTAGGAATAAAGAAAGATAACATTACTAAAGCAAATAGTAAACCAACTTTAATTGCTACTACTAGCCAGTGTAAATTTTCAGATAAATCAAAATGTTCAAATGAAGAAATATTATATGGAGTATGTACCAACACCATATTAAATGAAGATTTAACACTTCCAAATATCAAAGCAGGAGATAGCTATACTGATAGAATAAATAATATTACTTTTGATGATATTACAGAAAAAAATGGTTTTCCTATAACGATTACTAAGAAATACTTTTATTACGCTGATGAACAAGAAAAGATTTTTAATCAAGAACCAGTAGAAATTAATACTAATGACAATAGTTTTAATATTTCAGATTTAATAAAATCAAAAAAATATTACTATAGTATATGTATGAATACTGAAGTTAGTAGAGCCTGTTCTTTAGTAACAGAACAAAGTACTAAAGATATTGAAAAGCCAACCTTTAGTCAAAGCAAAAATAATATCACTATAAATTATAGTACTAAAAACATATATGGTGATAAGGAAAATAAACCCGAAGCTACATATTATTTTAAGACAACAATGCCTGCAGAAGTACAAACTGATATATATAAATGTAATAGCATTGATGATTGTGATGGTACTCCAATTAAAAAAATAGATGATGTAACTAAATTATATAAATCTTCTGAAAGAACTATTATTTTAAGTTATCCACCTAGTGCTAATTCTTTTGATTTAAAGGTAGAAGCATGGACATATGATAAGAAAGGTAATAACAGTTCGAATAGTTCTAATTTTAAAATTAGTCCAACAACTTATACTATAAGTTACAATGCTAATGGTGGAAGTGGGGCTCCAAGTAGTCAAACAAAAAAATATAATGAAGATATTAAACTTAGTAGTGCAGAACCTACTAGAAGTAATTATACATTTACTGGATGGAATACTAGTAGTAGTGGTAATGGAACATCTTATTCAAAAGGTGCTACTTATAAAGAAAACAATGATATAACACTTTATGCACAGTGGAAAGCTAATACATTTACACTTCATTATGATGATAATGGTGGAAGAGGTTGTTCAGATAAAACAAAAACATTAACACCAGGAAATAAATTAGGCACATTATGTAGGCCTACTAGAAGTGGTTATTGGTATTTTAATGGTTGGTATTATGATGGAAAAAACTATACTGCTAGTACAGTATTTAATGGTGATAGTGATATAACACTTGTTGCTTCTTGGTACTACGATGAACCCGAACCAGAACCAGAACCTGAGCCAGATTTACCTTGTACTGTAACAACAGGATTATGGTGTAGATCAGGACCAGGAACAAGCTATTCAAAAGTCGGTTCAGGATTCGATGCTGGAGATAGAGTAGCAGTTAGTGGAAAAACAAATAATTGGTATTACATAACAGATTCAACTACTGATTCATATAATTGTTATGCTTCAAGTAATTATATATCATGTTCATCATCAGGTGGTGGCTCATCTAGTGGAGGAAGTACTTCTAAAAGTGCATATTGTTCTCTTCCTAATAAACTTGAATACTTTTATGGTGATCGATTAGCCATTGGTGGTATGACAGTACGTAATAAAAATGGTATTTGTGAGGATGCAAATCAAGAAAAATATCGTAAATGCTTTAATCCAGGTCTTGGAACGGCACTTATTGGTAATCTACAAAGTTCTACATATCTTACTATAACAATGTCTTGTTCACAAATATATAGTAGTTTCTCATTTAAAGTAAAAGTAGATTCCTGTCCTTCTTTAGGAAGTGAAGCTAAATGTAGACAACATGGTACTTATTGTATGTGGTCTGCTGGTTTCTGTAGACCTAGATCAATGACTAGTTAAATTATAATGAAAGGAATATATAACTATGAATAATAAAGAAAAGAAGTTAATTATAATTTTAACAATACTGATAATAATTATTACAACATTTACAATATTTATTTTAATTACCAAAAAGCAAAATAGAACAGAGGTTACTTATGATTTGCAAAAAGAAGAAAATATTGATATAGCAGGTAATATAACTACTATACCAAACAGAAACTATTCTTTTACTATTAATAATAAAAAGATAACATTTTGTTTAAAAAAAGAAAAAGAATGTCTTACTACTACATATAAAGAAAAAAATAATACCATTGTAGTAGGAGACTTAAAAGATGAATCTTTATCTGGAACGTTTGAGAAAAGTGGTACTAATGATGACCTCATTTTAGAAAAAAAACTATCTAATGGCACTAGCATTAAATATTATTATACAAAAAGACAAGGATAAAAAGGCTCTACAACATCTAGTGGGGAGTTGTATTGAAAAAGCAACAACATCTGATGGGGAGCCAAAATTATTAATTATTTCAGTTCTAAGAAGCCAGAGTAACATCTGCTTCTTTTTCTATAGATACTTGCTTATATAAAGAGGCATAACGATGCATCATATAGAGACAATATTTAATATTGGCTCTATATGACACTCTATAGACTTTAGGCTTAGAGTGAGTTGACATAAACAGTAAAATCTAGTACAATTATAGTAGGGAAAGTGATAAGAATGAAAGAAAATAATAACTTACCAGAAGAAGAATATATACCTAGACATGCTAATAATTATGGCTATAATAAAGTAAAAGAAAAAATAGAACTAGATAGTGAAGAGATTTCTAGTAATGAAGAATTAGAAGTAGAAGAGAAATGCTATAAGATAGATAAGAATATAGATATAGAAAAAGAACTAGATAATATAAATGATACTATAGAACCTAAAGTAGTAAAAAAGAAAAAGAGAAAACTTAAAAGATGGGTATGGATTTTCTTTTTAGTTATATTTATCAGTATAATTATATTTAGTAGTATTAAAATTATATTTTGGGTGAAAGATAATAAAAAGACTTCAGATACAGTTAATGATATCAATAAAATTACAAATATCGAAGAAAAGAAAGATGATGAGAATACAGAATTAGTAAATGAACCAGAAGATAAAAGTGAAGATAACGATTATTGGTATTATATTAAGTTCCCTTTAATAGATGTAGATATAAATGCTTTAAAGAGTAAAAATAGTGATACCATAGGTTGGATTAATGTAAATAATACAAATATTAATTATCCATATGTTCAAGGAAAAGATAATAGTTATTATTTAACTCATTCTTATGATAAAAGTTATAATGAAGCAGGATGGGTATTCTTAGACTATCGTAATAGTAGTACTCTATCAGATAAGAATAATATCTTATATGCCCATAGTAGACTAGATAAGACAATGTTTGGCTCTTTATCAAAGACATTAAAGTCTAATTGGTATAACAATAAAGATAATCATATTATTAGATTATCTACTGAAAGTGAAAACACTATGTGGCAAATATTCTCAGTATATAAAATACCAGAAGAGAGTTATTATATAACAACTAACTTTAATACCGATTCCGAGTATGAGACCTTTCTAAATACCATTAAAGGAAGAAGTATTCATAATTTTAATACTACTCTAACAGTAGAAGATAAAATATTAACACTTAGTACCTGCTACTCCGATACCGAAAGAACGGTTGTACACGCTAAACTAATTAAGAGAAGTTCAAGATAAATGAGGAAGTGTCTCCTCATTTTATTTTTCCTAATTTTTTTGTTATTTTTTCTCCCTTATTTTATAGGCTTTAAGAAGAAAAATACACGAACAGTTAACTTTTTTCTGAGTATCATAAAATAATAAAAAATAGAAAATTAAGAAACAAAGATATTTATAAAATATAGAAAAAAGCAAAATTAGTTTACAAACATTTGAAACATAAAAAGTAAGAAAATACTATATTTTATAAGGAATAATAAGATATAATATACAGAAAACATCAAAAGTAAAAAATAAAAAATATTCAAAAATTAGAAAAAATAGAAAAAACAAAAAATAAAAAATGTCAAGAAAAATAAAAAATAAAAAATACGAACAAAATGTATTGACAAAGAGGATATGACAATATATAATTATATCTGTAAGGTAGGAGGAAGTTATGACAGAAACAGAAGAAAAATTAGAGACTATTGAAGTCGTAAAAAGAAATGGTAAGAAAGTAGAGTTTGACGGAACTAAAGTTGCCATTGCTATTAAGAAAGGCTTTGATAGTATTTTAATCGAAGATGAAAAAAAATATAGTGAGAAAGATATTCAAAAAGTATATCAAGCCGTTATTAAAAAGATTGCTAAAGAATATTTACCACTAGGTAAGATTAAAATTGAAGAAGTTCAAGACTTAATCGAAGATATGCTGAAAAAATACGATTATACTGATGTATATGAATCATTTTCAGAATATAGAAAAAGAAGAACTGCTGCTAGAATAGCCTTTAGAGATGATAAGATTCAGGCTAAGTTACAGAAAAGTATTGAAGGACTTGGACTTAAGTCTGCGAATGAAGAAGATAGTAAGAGAGAGAATGCCAATATAGATGGTAACTCAGCAATGGGAACTATGCTTCAGTTTGGTAGTACCATATCAAGAGTATTTACTGAGACATATCTTATGAAAAAGAAATTTGCAGAAGCCCATGATAATGGTGATATTCATATTCATGATATGGACTTTGAAGCGATGGGTACTACTACTTGCATGCAAATAGACTTAAATAAGTTATTTAAAGGTGGATTTTCTACTGGACATGGTCATCTAAGAGAACCAAAAGATATTATGAGTTATTCAGCACTAGCGGCAATAGCAATTCAATCTAATCAGAATGACCAACATGGTGGACAATCAATACCAGCATTTGATTATTATATGGCACCAGGAGTATTAAAAACATTTAAAAGAATGTTTAAACAAGCAGTATATGAATTATTAGATTTTACAGATTTCATTAGTTTCATAAATATGGATAGAGTAGAGAAAGAAATAGATAAATTATCTAGTATCGATACAACTATCGAAACATTTGAACCTATTTATAAAGATAGTGTAGAAGTAAAGAGAATATTTGAAAAAGCATACGAGACTGCTTATAAGAAGACAGATAGACAAACATATCAGGCTATGGAAGCCTTTGTCCATAATTTAAATACAATGCATTCAAGAGCAGGAGCCCAAGTACCATTTTCTAGTATTAACTTTGGTACTGATACATCACCAGAAGGTAGAATGGTTATTAAGAATTTCTTATTATCTATAGATGCTGGACTTGGTAAGAATGAAACACCAATATTCCCAATATCTATATTTAAACTTAGAAAAGGTGTTAACTATGAAACTACAGACCCTAATTATGATTTATTTAAACTTGCTTGTAAGGTTTCCTCAAAAAGACTATTTCCAAACTTTTCATTTATGGATTCCTCATTTAATAAACCATATTTCAAAGGAGACTATAATACCGAAGTTGGATATATGGGATGTAGAACTAGGGTAATTGGAAATGTTATAGATGAAGATAAAGCAGTTACTCCTGGAAGAGGTAATTTATCATTTACTTCAATTAACTTACCTAGACTTGGTATTAAGCATGGTATTGTAAGAAATGATGAAATTGATATGAAAGGCTTCTACGAGGAACTAGGAGAACTAATGGATTTAGTTAAAGACCAATTACTAGAAAGATTTGAGATTCAATGTAATAAGAGACTATATAACTTCCCATTCCTATTAGGACAAGGAGTATGGATTGATTCAGATAAATTAAAACCTAATGATAGATTAAGAAAGATACTTAAACATGGTACATTATCAATTGGTTTTATAGGACTTGCAGAGTGTCTTAAAGCATTAATTGGTAAACATCATGGTGAGAGTGATGAGGCTCAAAAACTAGGACTTGAAATAATAGAGTTTATGAGAAATAGATGTGATGAGTATGCTAAAGAGTACAAATTAAACTTTACATTACTTGCTACTCCAGCAGAAGGTTTATCTGGTAGATTTATTAATATAGATAAGGCTGTATATGGAAAAATTAAAGGTGTTACTGATAGAGAATATTATACCAATTCATTCCATGTACCAGTATATTATAATATATCAATAGTAAATAAGATTAAGAAAGAAGGTCCATATCATAAATATACTAATGCTGGTCATATAAGTTATATTGAGTTAGATGGAGATACCACTAATAACTTAGAAGCATTTGAAAAGATAATTAGATTAATGTATGAAAATGATATGGGATATGCCGCAATTAACCATCCAGTAGATAGAGACCCTGTATGTGGTTATGTTGGCGTAATTGGAGATATTTGCCCTGGATGTGGTAGAAAAGCCTATGAAGGTGTTCCAATAGAAAGAGTAAATGAATATAAAAATAATTGTAATTGTTAAATAGAAGAGAGGTAATTAAAATGAAAGAAGAAGTTAAAGAAAAATTAGTAGGTGAGGGTGTTGGTTTTGAAAGAATTAGAAGAATTACTGGATATTTAGTTGGTACTGTAGATAGATTTAACAATGGTAAAAGAGCAGAAGAAAGAGATAGAGTAAAACATGGTACTGAAGGATTAATGAGTAATAAATAATGAAAATTAGACTTGCTAGTCCTGTAGTTATGCCTGATAGTATAGTAGATGGAGAGGGTATAAGATTTGTTCTTTGGACACAAGGGTGCTTACACAAGTGCCCTGGATGTCAAAACCCTCAAACCCATTCTTTTGATGATGGTTTTCTAATAGATATAGAAGAAATAAAAGAACAAATAGATGAATTAGAAGGTCAAGATGGTATTACCTTTTCAGGAGGAGACCCCTTCTATCAGGTAGAAGAATGTATAGAAATTGCTAAGTATGTTAAAAGTAAGAAAATGAATATTTGGTGCTATACAGGTTTTACTTATGAGGTTCTTCTTAGTATGAGTAAGAATAATCCTAAAATTATAGAGTTTTTAAAACTTATTGATGTTTTAGTAGATGGTCCTTTTATTCTAGAAAAAAAGAGTTTAGACGCTATTTTTAGAGGTTCTACTAATCAAAGAATTATAGATACTAAACTTAGCTTAAAGAATAAAAGTATTGTTTTAGTTGATAAGTATTATACTCAAAATAAAAAGAAAAGTAAAAGAGATAGAATATACATCTAATCTCTTTTTTTGCCACTTCAGCCTTATATAAAATAAGTCTTCCGTGGTATCTCGTAAGCCTACTAAAGTAGTCTTCCTCATAAATTATTTTTGTGTTTAAATATAGACATATGTATGTATATGAAAATAAATAAAAATACACTAAAAGTATATTGACTAACTAGCATATTTATAGTACAATGATATCTGTGGCAACACTTAAAGGTGTTTTCTCTCCAAAATCTTAGTAATCCTAAGAGGAAGGAGTGACGTCTATGATGAAAGAACTTTTTTACTTCTTAGGGGGCTTAAGGTTTAAGTAGTGGAATCAGTTGTAGCACTTGCTATGATTATTTTTATCACTATTGTCTATATAGATAATATGATACATAGAAAATAGACAAAAGAAGCACCTAAGGGGGTGCTTCGTAATCTATTTACGGAGAGAACACCTTTCACAACTAGGTGTTACCCATTTTTATTATGGATAATTTTCTCTTTCCATATACAATTATATATTATTTTGATAAAAATATCAATATATTTATTGAAAAATATTTTATGATGTGTTAAACTTATTATAGAAAAATTGAAAGGAGAGACCTCACTATGAATAGAGAAAGAATTACTAAAGTTAACTACTTGTTAACTAGAAGGGAGTTATGTCAATATTTGGTACACTATTTATAGGGGGTTTCTTCTTTTTTT
>USIB01000014.1 GCA_900554615.1 uncultured Mycoplasmatota bacterium
AAGTGCTAGACATGCGAGTTAGTGAAGCAATTGAGTTCTTTGACTCTGTACCTAAAATAAAAAATAAACTTCAAATAATGATGGACGTTGGACTATCTTATATCAAATTAGGACAAAGTGCCCCAACTCTATCAGGTGGTGAAGCAGGCAGAGTAAAACTAGCAAAAGAACTACAAAAGAAACCTACTGGCAAAAGCGTCTTTATTCTTGACGAACCAACTACTGGTTTGCACACTGACGACATCAAAAAGTTGCTAGTAATTTTAGAAAGAATAGTTGATAATGGTGATACAGTAATTGTTATTGAACATAACCTTGACGTCATAAAATGTGCTGATTACATAATAGACTTAGGCCCAGATGGTGGAGACGGCGGTGGAACTATAGTAGCAACTGGAACTCCAGAGGAAATAGTAAAAGTACCAGAATCTTATACTGGACAATATTTAAAAGAAGTACTAAAATAGTTTAGTAATATACTAGACTATTTTTTTGTTCGCCTCACACTTTGTTGTTCGTCGTTATAGAAAGCCTAAGGTCTTTCTATAAAACTTTAGAGTCACAAGTCTCTAAAGTATAGATGATATTGACAAATAAACCAATAAATTAGAGACCATAAGGCTCTAATTTACCCCAATAGACTTACATAGTAAGGCTAAAGGGGGACAAAGAAAAAGATAGTTCTAATAAACATAGAATTATCTTTTTAATATAACTAATTATGAATATACCAAGTTTGATTAATATCACAAGTCTGACTAAGAGGCTCAGGATTAGGTTTATCCAAAACAGCAATCGTCGGCATCTTAAAAGCCGTACCAAACATAATACAAGTACCAGGATGTAAAGTCTTAATCTTATTAGTCAAGGTAACATCAGCACTAGAAATAATGTCTTTAATAAATTGAAGGTCTCTAGGATGGAACATTTTAAATAGAAGGAAATTACTACACTGAGAAATAGTAGTCTCAGAAAGTTCAGAAGGTCTTTGTGAAACAATACCCAAGAATAGACCATATTTTCTACCTTCTTTAGTAATTCTCTCAAAAATATTATAGCCAAGAATCATAGCATCATCATCATTCTGAACATATCTATGAGCCTCTTCCAAAACAATATGGAAAGGAATAGACCCTCTTTGATTCAAAGTAACTAAATAATCAAATAAAAGTTTAGAGTAAATCTTAACCAAAGTCTTAGCAAATCTATCATCAACATAATTAATATTAAAGTTAACAACTTGTGCTTTTCTACCATTATCAGTAGTAAGAAGATAATTAATATATCCTTCTCTATTAGTATAACCTTTATCATATTCAAAATATCTAGCATAATTACTATTCATTAAACTATTAAATCTAACCTTAAGAACATTAGAAAGTTCATAAGCTGAATCACTATTAAGTGCACCTTCTGAAATAAGAGCAAACTCAAGAGCTACACTAAAATCCTTAAGAGTATACATAAACTCACCATTAGGCATTGAAAGTTCAAAGTTCTCTAAGCATAAACTCTCCAAGTATTCAATAACAACTTCAACATCAGAAAATTCTCCTCCAGCCTCAACAAACAAGCATTGTCTAATAGAACGAGTCCAACCACCCTTAACAAGATTAACATCCAAGTTAAGATTCTTAGTATTAAACTTAGTCAAAATAGAAATAAACTTATTCCTAATCATACTAGGAGTCTTACCAGAAAACAAAACATCCAAAAGACATCTTGCAATAATATCATTCTTCTGATTAATAACTTCATCTTCATTTCTAGAAAAATAACTAACAAGTTTAAGTGCCTTTTCAATAAAAGGAATTTGTTCTTTAGAAGTAACATTCATAAGTAAACATAAATCATCAAGACCAAGAAGCCAAAAAGGCATTTGTAGTATTTCAAATTCATTACTATTTAAATCAGTAGTATAAACCTTATAATTAATATTCTCATTAACTTCATGTATTCTAGAAAAAGCTCTTTGGTACTCACCATAAGCATCAAACAAAAAGATATTAGAATAGAAAGGTAAACTCTGACATTGGTAGAAGATACCCTGTAAAATCTTAGCAACTGAATAAGATTTACCACTACCAGTATTACCTAAAATAGCAAAGTGATTAGAAAAGAAATTACCAACATCAAGTTTAATATCATAGTCAGGATAAATAAAAGATTTACCAAGTTTAATATTATTTGCTGCATCGTTATTCAAAATAACATCCAAAATACTATTGTCAATCATACAGCAGATAGCCTTAAAAGAAGGCTTAGAAATATCACCATATAAAAATTTACCATTTCTAATCTCTCCAACTAAAGTTACTTGCATAATACCATTACCAATAGCAATAACCTCACCAATATTAATCATATCAGTATCCTTAAAAATAACATTCTTTCCAATCAAACCATTATAATCATAAATATTAACCTGTAATTGTACAGATATAATATTATCATTAATAGCAATAATTCTCCCCAACATATTCTTTTCACCTATTTCCTATTATAATTTTATCACATAAGTAAAAAAAAGTATATAACAAAATTAAAAAAATCATTAAAATCGAAATATATAGCATAAAAAAAGAAAGATTAACAAATATTTAAGAAGATTATTCACTTGATATAATCTTAAAATAACTTGATAATCAAGAACATATATGATAAAATATAATTCTTGAAAGAGGTGGTAGTAAATGTCTTTTTATAATTTAAATAGTTCAGATATTAGTTTTTTACCAGTAGATAGAGCAAGAGGAATTAGTTATTGGCCTAATTACATAAAGTTTAAAAATAGAATCTTTAAAGAAGATATTACAATTAATGAATATGAAGTAGAAAGTGAAAGAACATCAGACTATTATAGCGTTAAAGTCATAGTAAAAAATAATAAAATAGTAGATGGAAGCTGTAGTTGTTTTAGATATAAGGAAGGCTATAATTGTAAACACATGGCAGCAGTTATCTTTCATGATGGAGATGAAATAATAAGAAAGTCAAAAAGTAGGGAGCAAGTAACAAATAATATATTAAATATGTTTTATGAAGAAACCAAGCCAAACGTAATTAAGAAAGAATTAAAAATAGCAATATCCCTAAGTTTTGACGATACCTATTATGGTCCAACAGTCTATCCAAATATCAAAGTAGGAGATACAAGGTTATATAGTTTAAATAGCAAAGCTAGACTATTCTTTGAAGCATATAATGGAGAAATTGAAGAATTAAAATTCGGTAAAGACCTAACATATAATAGAAATGACTACTACTTCTCACCAGAAAACGAAAAAATACTAGACTTTTTAAAAATGGTAAAAGTGACTAATGAAAACAATTATTATTACCGTTCTTCCCCATTTGCATTATATGGTAACAATATAGATAGATTTTTCAAATTACTTGATGGAAGAACATTTAAAGTAAATGATATCTATACATTTGATAGCATCCATAGAGAAAATCCATATATAACGCATCTAAATAAAAAAGACAATAACTATCACTTTACCTTTGAAAAATCAAAAAACCTAATAGAACTAAATGATAAGTTTGCCATTTATGATGGAAAGTTTTATGAGGTTCCTAATAATATATCAAAGCTAAAAAGGACAATGCAAGATGAAGGTCTAGAAGAACTAACATTTAAAGATAATAAATTAGATTTATTTACCAAGGGAATACTAAAAAATGTTAAAGACAATATAGAATTAGATGATTCTGTTAAAGATAAAATAATAATAGTTACTAAACCAGGAGTTAAATTATATTTTGATTTAAATGCAAATAGCATAACCTGTGATGTAAAACTAACTTATCGTGATAAAGAAATAAATTATTTTGATAACACAAAAGAAATAGTAAGAGATACAGAATATGAATCATCAGTGTTACAAGACTTATTAAAGCATAATTTTAACACTGAAAACAAACCAATAAGTATTGAAGATATTGACTTAATTGGTGAGTTTCTCGAAGAAGGACTACCAGATTTAGCGGAAAAATATGAAATATTTACTTCACAAAAATTAAAAGAAACGAATATAAAAAAGAATATGAATGTATCTTCAGCATTTAGTATTGGTAAAGATAATATTATGAGTTATAAGTTTGACTTAGATGGCCTAGATAATAATGAAATAATAAATATACTAAACGAATTAAAAAGAAAGAAAAAATATTACAAACTAAAAAGCGGGGACCTAATAAGTCTAGAAGAAAATGATGGCCTAAAAGAACTAAATTCATTAATAGATAGTATGGATTTAAATGAAAAAGACATAAAAAAAGGTCATGGAGTGATACCAAAATATAAAGCAATATATCTAGATAGCTTAAAAAATAACTATCATATAATAAAAACTAATAATTTATTTGATAACTTAATAAAAGACTTTAATTCTTACAAAGATGTAAAATTAAACTTAAGTACTAAAGATAAAAAAATACTAAGAGATTATCAAGTAACTGGAGTAAACTGGTTATATAACATCTATAAATGTGGTTTTGGTGGCATACTCGCAGATGAAATGGGACTAGGAAAAAGTATTCAGTTAATATACTTTATTAAAGAAGTATTAAAAGAAAAACCAGATGCTAAAATCCTAATAATTGCCCCAACTTCTCTAGTATATAACTGGAGTAATGAATTCGATAAGTTTGGTAGTGAATTAAAATATAAAGTATTCGCCGAAAATAAAAATAAAAGACATGAAGAATTATCTAATTTAAATGATATAAATATTTTAATAACAACATATGGACTAATAAGAGAAGATAAAGAATATTATGAAAAAATTAATTTTGAAGTAATTGCCATAGATGAAGCCCAAAATATAAAAAATAATACATCTCAAATGACTCAAATAATAAAATCACTAAAAGGTAATGCTAAATTCGCCTTAACAGGTACACCTCTTGAAAATTCAGTACTAGAATTATGGAGTATTTTTGATTTCATTATGCCAGGCTACTTAGTATCATCATTAACATTCAATAAAAAATATGGTATAAAAAATATTGATGAAGACTCAGTAAAAGTTTTGGATAATTTAAAGAAACAAATAAGGCCATTTATTTTAAGAAGAAAGAAAAAAGATGTAGTAAAAGAACTTCCCGACAAAATAGAAAACAATATTTATATAGAGTTAAATAAAGAACAAAAGAAAATATATTTAGCCGAATTAGAAAAAACAAAGAAAAGAATGGAAGAATTACTTGAAGAAGGCATATTTAATAAATCAAGAATAGAGATATTAAAATTATTAACAAGATTAAGACAAATATGCATAGACCCAAGTATAATATATGAAAATTATCAAGGTGGTGCTTCAAAAATAGAAGAGTTAATTTCTATGATAAAAAACATAATAGCAAATGGTCATAAAATATTATTATTTTCTACTTATAAAACCGCTATCGACATAGTAAATAGAGAATTAACAAATAATGATATAAGTTGTTATGTAATAGATGGAAGCGTTTCTAGTAAGAAAAGAATAGAATTAGTAGATAAGTTTAATAGTGATAGCACAAATGTTTTCTTAATAACATTAAAAGCAGGAGGTACGGGACTTAATTTAACATCAGCAGATGTCGTAATACATTTAGATTTATGGTGGAATCCTCAAGCAGAAAATCAAGCAACCGATAGAGCACATCGTATAGGACAAAAAAATACTGTTGAAGTAATAAAATTAATATGTAAGGGAACTATTGAAGAGAGAATATTAGAACTACAGAATAAAAAGAAATTTCTAAGTGATAACCTAATTGAAGGCGAAGATGTTGACCAAAATATTATGTCTAAATTAACATCAAAAGATATCAAAAGATTATTATCTATGGATAATAATGAAGAATAATAATTTATATGACTATAGGTAAAATTATCTATAGTTTTTTATGTCACAGGTGATGATATACAAAATTACAAAAAACTAATGACAAGAGTAAAAGTAAGTGCTATAATAAACATTAAAACAATTGAAGGGAGCACTTACATGAATAAAAAAGAAGAATACCAAGAAGTATATATAAACCTGGATGATTCAGGCAAATTAACAAAAAAAGAAAAAGTATCGGTATATGCAGGAATAGTCTTTTTATCAAAACAAGAAAAAGATAAGTTTATAACTCAGTATCGTAAAATAATAAATGAGATAAAATGTTCTTACTGCGGACAAACAAAAGGAGAATGTACTAAAAAATGTAAAGAAATAAAAAATACTAATATCAAGAAAGGTCATAAAAGAAGAATTATGAACTACATAAGTAAATATTATACTATTGCCCTAGTAATAAATAATTCCAAAGTATATGAACATATTATAAGTAATAAAGCCTCAAAAGGAAGATACATAGATTACACAATAAGAAGACTAATTAAAAGTACAATTGAAGAATTAATAAAAGATAAAAAAATAGACCCACATAAAAATGTGAGATTAATAATAAATATAGATGAACAATCTACGAAAAGTAATGGTTATTATAATTTAAAAGATGGCCTAACAGAAGAATTACTACATGGAATATCTAATTATAATTATGATATAAAATATAAAAATATATTATATGGAAAATTAGAAATAAGATTAACATATCAAGATTCAGGTAAGAATTATTTAGTGCAGGCCGCAGATTTAATCGCTGGTACTACTAGAGGAAGAGCATTATCAAATATTAATGCCGACATTGATATTATAGACCATAAACTACTATTTCCATAAAAAGAAAAGAGACTATAAAATAGTCTCTCCCCAACTCAAGCGGTGTACTTAACATACACTTAATTTAATAAAATCGACATTGAGCTATCGACCTGACGAGATTTCTCTCCGGTAATACAATAATACTATAACTATCATAAAAAGTCAAGTATATTGCACTATTATTATACTCAAAATAATAAATAAGATACCAACAATAAACTACTTTAAGTATATATTTCCTGCTTATATATAATAAGTATGGTTGATACTTATTTGGAGACCCCCTAGACTCCAAATAACACTAGCAAGACAAATGGCTTGCAGTGCAAAAAAACAATTGACAAAATTAAAAAACTATAATATATTATAAGTGGAGGGATATTTATGTATAAACATATAGGTAATGTAATCATGTTTACTATAAATATCACACCTTTATCTCATCAAAAATAAAAGTAAAAAAATGAGATGTGGGTGTGAGTTTTTGTCGTGCCTGCATCTATATATATAAATAAAAGTTATATGGATGCAATATATTCATATAACTTTTTTTGATGGGAGGAATATTATGATAGATATAAATATAAGTAAAGTATGTAAGTCATTTGGTTTTGACTTAGTATTAAATAATATAGATATAACAGTACAAAAAGGAGAAAAAGTAGGTTTAATTGGAACAAATGGAAGTGGAAAGAGTACTATACTAAAAATAATCGCAGGCCAAGAAAGTATAGATTCCGGTTCCCTTTCAATAAGAAATAATATAAGTATAGGCTATTTAAGTCAAATACCAGAAGAAAAAGATATAATAGTAAAAGACTATATAAATAGTGCCTTCAAAGAAATAATAGAACTAAAAGAAAAACTAGAAAGATATGAAGAGAAACTCTTAACCGAAGATTATAAAGTAATAACAAAGTATATGAATCTGCAAGAGAAGTTTATCTCAATAGGAGGATATGAATACGAAACAAAGATTCAAAAAATACTACCAGTATTTAATATAACTGAAGAAATGCTAAATAGAAATTTCAATACCCTATCCGGAGGAGAAAAAACCATCATATCTCTAATAAGATTATTATTACAAGAACCAGATGTCTTATTATTAGATGAACCCACTAATCATTTAGATATAAATAAAATGATTTGGTTAGAGAAAACATTAAAGAACTATAAAGGAACAATAATACTAGTATCACATGACCGCTATTTCATGGATAATGTCATAAACAAAGTATATTTATTAACTAAAAGAGGAATAGAGGTATATCACGGTAATTATAGTTATTATATTAAAGAAAGTGAAAATAGACTATTACTAGAATTAAAAAACTATAAAGACCAGCAAAAACAAATAACAGCTATGGAAAATAGTATCAAAAGATTAAGAGAATATGGCAGGCTATGTGGACCAAGTGGTGGAGAAATATTCTTTAGAAGAGCTGCTAGTATCGAAAAAAGATTAGAAAAACTAGAAAAGTTAGATAAACCAGAAGAAAAGAAAAAACTAAATATAACTTTTGATACTGCTAGTAGATCCGGCAAAGATGTCTTAACAATAAATAACCTAAATCTATCTTATGGTACTAAAGAAATATTTAATAACCTTAATCTAAGTATTAAATATCAAGATAGACTATGTCTAGTCGGAGATAATGGAGTTGGTAAATCAACCTTAATCAAAGAAATATTAAAAGGAAATAATAGTATAAAACTAGGAAGTAATATCAAGATAGGTTACATTCCTCAAGAGATAGAGTTTGAAGATATTAATTTATCAGTACTAGAAGAAGCCAGAAAATATTTCATTGGACCAGAACAATATTTAAGAAGTGCCTTATTCAAATACCTCTTTGCAGGAGAAAACATTCATAAAAAAATAAAATACTTATCTGGAGGAGAAAAAGTAAGACTAAAAATATTCTGTCTAATCCAAAATTCATATAACTTCTTAATTCTAGATGAACCCACTAATCACATTGATATCGATACAAGAGAAATGCTTGAAGAGTCACTACAAGAGTTTACTGGTACTATATTATTTGTATCTCATGATAGATATTTCATAAATAAAATAGCTACTAGTATAATTGAAATAAAAAATAAGAACATAACTAGATATATTGGTAATTATGATGATTATCGTGAGAAGATAGATAAAGTGCAATAATTACATTTCAAAGTACAAAATTTACACTTTGAATTTGATTTTTGTAGTTATACATGATATGATATAATTAATTTGGAGGAAATATGAATAACATACCAAAATTAAAATTTAAATATTTAACCCTCGAAGAAACCATAGACATTCTATCTTGGACACTTAAAGATACTGATAGTGTATTACCATTAAAAGAAGGAACATTATTCTTATACCCAGAATTAGAAAGACTTACTAAAGAAGATAATATCAAAGACATAATTCAAGATAGATATAATAATTTTATAAAGGAAAATAATAACTTAACCGAAGAATATACTAATATTTGGAATGAATATAATGATAAATATATGTTAGAAATAAGTAATTACTTTAATATAAAGTGGCCAAAAGAATATAAAGAAATATCAGTAAGAATAGGACTAATACCAGTATGTCCTAGATATATTAAAGAAAAAGCCTTTGATATTCATAAGAAAAATAAAGAAGATTTAATAGATACATGTATGCATGAGTTATGTCATTTTCTTTTCTTTGAGAAATGTAAAGAAATATATCCAAATTGGAAGTATGAAGATTTTGATAGTCCAAGTTTGTTATGGTACTTAAGTGAAATAGTCATAGACCCAATACTAAATAGTGACGTCATACAAAAAATATATAAACATAAGTTTAAATGCTATGATATATTTTATAATATAGAAATAGATAATATAAACTTATTAAATAAAATAACAAGCATATATAAAAATAATAGTATAGAGACCGCTATTAAAGAAAGTTATAACTATTTAAAAGAACATGAAGAAGAGTTTATAAGAAAATGTAATAATAAATAACTTATCCACAGGAACTGTTGACATATAAAAGTGTTAACTTTTTTCTTTTTACAAATATATTGTCAAATTAATAAAAATATTGTACAATAATGTCAGATTTAGAGGAGGTATATCATGAAAATAGAAAATATAAAATCACCAGAAGATATACTAGAATATATGAAAGAAAATATAACATACGGCTGGCTAGATATAAATAATGAAGAACATATCGGAAATATGAAAAACTTTCGAAAATTATATAGAACGATGACCATTGAAGAAACCATATCTCACGGAATTGGAACATGTATTGAGCAGGTAAATCTAATGAGCAAGTTATTAAATAAATTAAATATACCAAATAAAATGTTCTGTACTAGAATATATGAAGAGAATAACTTTAATGACTTAGAAGCTGAAGAACATATGCATTGCTTTGTACTGTATTATCTAAACAAAAAAGTATACCAAATAGAACATCCTAATTGGATGAGAATAGGAATATATGAGTTTGCTAGTGAAGAAACCGCTATTAAAGAAATAAATGATTATTATATAGAAATGGCTGAAGGTATGCCAAGACCATTAACAGAGTACTATGAAGTAACACCAAATATATCATTTAAAGAATTTAATAACTATATTAATAGTCTAGATACAAAATCAAAAACACCTACTATCAAATAAATTAAATTATATGCTATAATAGAACTATCAAAAAGAAGGAGATAAAAATGAAAGAAGTAACCAAAGAAATATTAAAATTCAATGCGGAAAGAGATTGGGACCAATTCCATTCACCAGAAAACTTAGCCAAAAGCATATGCATAGAATCAGGAGAACTATTAGAATGCTTCCAGTGGAATAGTGAGTATAATATTGAAGAAGTAAAATCAGAATTAGCAGATGTCATAAACTATGCCCTTTTACTAGCGGATAAATTAGGCGTAGACCCTGAGCAAATAGTTCTAGATAAGATGAAAGAAACCGCTAAAAAATATCCCATTGAAAAAGCCAAAGGAAAAAGCACAAAATATAACAAGTTATAGGAGGATCAAAAGATGACTATAAGTAGTCCAATAGTAGTAGAAATAGATGATAATAAGAAAGCACTAGATAAATTTTATAATTCCTTAATGGAAGATACCAAAGAAAATAGGATAATAAAAAGTTACCCTACAGTATACATACATGCTTGGAAAACAGGAGATAAATATGAAGTATATGTAGGAGAATCAAATGACTTCTATCGTAGAACAGAAGAACATTATAATCAAAAAAATAATCCAAAAGCTTGGGAAAGCAAATTAACAGAAGAAAACTCCAAACTATACATAATCGCCCATCCCAATTTTAATAAATCATTAACACTAGATATAGAAAATAGACTATACCTTTATTTAAGTAGTTCCCAAAGTGTATCAAAAGCCCATAATAGTAAAGAAAATCCCCAAAATGATTATTATTTACACGAAATATTAGATGAAATATTTTCCAAGATATGGAGAAAACTAAGAAATATCAATGAAGAACTATTCCTATCAGAAGGAGAAATAAAAGCATCCCATATCTTCAAAGCATCACCATTACATAAACTAAATAAGGAGCAGTTAGAAGCCAAAGAACTAGTACTAAGTAAAATAGCAAATTCTACACAAAACTCAAGTGAAAATAATCAATTAATCTGGGTAGAAGGCATTTGGGGAACAGGTAAGACAGTCTTAATAAGCAGTATCTTTTATGAAGCCATAATAAGAGCCAATAAAGATTTAGATGATGAAAATTCAAAGAAGAAAAAACTAGATATAGCGGTCATTGTCAATAACAAAGAACAATTAAAACTTTATAAAGAGATAGCTAAGAAGTTATGCCTAGTAACAAATAAAGAAAAAGTAGTTTTTAACCCAAATAATTTTATTAATCAATTTGTAGATAAGAAAAACTCTCCTAAAAAGAGAACAAAACCATATGATATCGTATTAGTAGATGAAGCTCATTTACTTCTAACAAGAAAAACACAAGCTTTTAATGGAGAGCAAGGCCAATTAGCAGAAATAATGAAATATGGAAAAGTAGTAGTGGCCATGTTCCATAGAAAACAGATAATGAATGCCGAGCAATATCTAAGTAAAGAAGAAATAGATAAATATGAAAATACCGCTAAAAGAGAAGGAAACTATATAAAACTTACTAAACAAATGAGAATGAATGCAAATCCAGAAATAATAGATTGGATAGAAGACTTTTGTATATTAGGAAAATTAAAGCCATTAACAAAAAATAGAGGAAATTATGAAATAAGAGTATTTGATTCACCTAAGTTATTAGAAAAAGCCATTAAAGAAAAAGCTAAAAAAGAAGGTACAAAACTATCACGTTTAATAGCAACCTACGATTGGGAATATAAAGAAAATAGACAACCAAAGAATGAAAAATATTGGTGTGTAAAAATAGAGGATTGGTGTAAACCATGGAATTACCAATTAGAAAAAGATATTCAGAAAAATAAAAAAGCCAAAGATAGAGATTTATCTTGGGTAGAACAACCACTTACAATAGATGAAGTAGGATCAATATATACAATTCATGGTTTTGATTTAAATTATGCTGGTGTAATTATAGGACCATCAGTAAAGTTTAGAAATAATGAAGTTATATTTGATCCAAAGAGTAGTAAGAACAATAAAGCTACTCAAAATAGAACTTTAAAAGATGGTAGTAAAGAAAACTTTGCTGAAGATTTTCTATCAAATGAGTTAGGAGTATTATTAACTCGTGGAATAAATGGAATATATATCTATGCTTGTGATGAAGAGTTAAGAAATGAATTAAAGAGATATATTTAGAATATTAATGCCACATTGTTGGCATTTTTATGTTATTATCCACTCCAAGCCTTACTATGTAAGTCTTATTAGTGTTTAATTAAGCTAAGTAAACTCATCTTAATTAAATGTATCCAAGATACCTATTATATATAAGCCATAGGTATATACTAATATTATTTTAGTATGGAGAAGTAATTATTAACTAAATAGCACTGACAATGATACGGATAAATAACATGTTTTCAGTATGCTTGTCAAAAGATTATTAAATAAAAATATAATTGTTTTGTTTAAGTATGATGTGATGCTAGAAATTAATTTTATGTATGAAAATAAAAATTTAGTTAGAAGTCCTTATGAAAAAAAGGAAAAAAGCATCAAGTGAACTTTACTTATTTTAAAAATAATACTATAATATATTTAATTAAGTTTTGGCGGTGATTAAATGACAAAAATAAACTTTGATATTGAATGTGATAAAATTATAGATACGATGAACTTAAAAAGATATGAACAAAATAAAAAGAAAATTTTAAAAAATGCTATTTTAAGATATATTGATAATGGAACGACTTTAAAAGAAAAACAATATATATTAAATTTAGTAAAAAATATATCGTGGTATTGGAATACTCAAATATCAGATTATTTTTGCGATGTAATAAATAAATATTTTAATCGTATGAATACATTAATAATAGATTATACAGACGAAAAAAAGAAGAGTCCTTATTCTAATAGCACAGCAGAAATATTGCATTGTTTATCAAATTCTGGTATTATTATGGATGATGAATTTGTGAAAATTGAAGATTTAAAGACAATTCCAAACAATATAACAACCTTGATTTTAATAGATGATTTTATTGGGTCTGGGAATAGTATAATAAAACAAATTAGGCGTATAGATGATATGGGAATAAAAAACAAGAAGATAATGATATTGAGCTATATATGTCATATTGTTGGAAAACAACAGATTGAAGACTATCGTTCAAAAAATACATTGTTTTTATATTTTGAAAAATTGGAAAACAGTTATTTATATAAAGGTATGGAAAAGGATTTAATTAGATATATTAACAAGATCTGTCAACGTTGTAAAAAAAACGAATTGAGATATGGATATGGTGAATGTGGTAGTATGGTATCTATAAATTTCGTTTCACCTAATAATAATTTATCTATGTTATATGGGAAAAATATTGATGATTGGGATTCTTTATTAGATAGAAATTTAAATTTAATTGTATTACATGAAAGAAAAATTAAATTATTATCTAGAAATCAACATATATTGAGAAATTTTTATAATAATAATTTTCAACTTGAATTAACATTTGATGAATTTAAACTTTTGTTGTTGATATATAATTGCTCTGGAATTAGTGAAGAATTATTGAAAGAATTTCACTTTTGTGCTACTATAGATGATGTAAATGAATTGATTGATTCATTGAGAAATAAAAATATGTTAAGTAATCAATATTATTTATCAATTATTGATAGAAAAATATTAAGAAAATTAAGAACTTTAGATGATAGCTTGAGTGAGAATTATACAAAGAAAAAAAGTATAAAATTTTATTAATTGCACATTCCAGGATTTCATTGTCGATTCGATAATGGTGTATTTAGGTTTCTAGATAATCAGTAAAAACCAAATTAATAATTTGTTTTTACTGGTCATAAAAATAAAACAAATAGAAATTTTTCTTTATGAAAAATTTCATAATAAATCCCGCGCAGCAAATTGCTTGCGCATGGATATTTGTTTTATTATTATTTGTTGTAACAAGTTGGGCTGGGATGTGTTTTTATATGGATAATTATAATAAATATAAAGAAAAGATTTTAAATGCTGATAAATTAAGTCAAGAAAAAAAAGACTATTATTTAAAAGTTGCAAAGAGAGTTAATAATAATGGATTTCCCATAATATTAAATTCGTATCATCTATCAAACTTAGTTGGAATTAAGTGGGATATATTAAAAAAATTAATTAATGACAATGCAAGTTCTTATCATAAATTTTATATTACTAAAAAGGATAGAGTTTCTAAACGTGAAATATTAGCACCAAGTCAAGAATTGTCTTATGTTCAAAAGTACATTTGTACAGAAATATTAAATAAAGTTAGAATAAGTGATGCGTGTTACGGCTTTGTTTCAGGTAAAAATATTATAGATAATGCTAAAAAACATTTAAACTCAGAAATGATATTAAATATAGATTTGAAAGATTTTTTTCCTAGTATTAGTTCAGATAGAGTTTATTATATTTTTAATAAACTATGTGGATATGATAAAACGTTATCATTCTGTTTAACAAAATTAGTAACATATAGAAATATGGTTCCACAAGGAGCTTGTACTAGTCCGATTATTTCAAATATAGTCTTATATATGTTAGATATTAGATTGCTTAAATTAGCAGAAAAAAACGACATTAATTATACAAGGTATGCGGATGATATTACTTTTTCGGGAACTAAAAATCAGATAAATCATAAATTTTATAATTTAGTTAGAAAGATAGTAGAGGATGAAGGCTTTAAAATAAATTACAAGAAAGTTCATTTCTCTTCTGAAAGTCAAAGACAAGAGGTTACTGGATTAATAATTAATAATTGTAATGTTAGAATTAAAAGAAATTATATTAGAAAAATAGAGCAAGAACTTTATTATATAGGAAAATTTGGTTTAGAAAATCATATTAAAAATATGGGAATATATAACGCTTTTTATGTTGAACATTTAAAAGGAAAAATAATGTTTGTAAGAGAAGTAAATATTGATAAGGGAAACAAGTTGTTGGAACAATTTAATTCCTTGAATTTACAATAAAATTATATTATTTATACCCGAATGGCAGAGTTCAATTACCATTACAAAGAAAAAGATTGGGTATTAAGATATTAAAATTTAAAAAATGTATAAAAAAATAAATTTTCATGATATAATTATGATAAGAGTTTTATATTTATTATACTCTTTTTTTATGGAGGTAAAATATGTCTAAATTGATAATTAGTAAAAGAAAAAACATTCAAGAATCTTTAGAGCAATATGAATTATTTTCAAATTATATTATTGAAGTGGAAGAATATTATAAAACACACTTATTTGCTAATGAAGAAGATGGGGAGATTAGTTCAAGTTTAAAAAAATATTTATATACAGTTTTCAATGTATCAAATCAAGAAAATCTGTTAATGAATACAAGTGGAGGGTGGACTTTATATATTAGGAATGGTTATGGAGAACCACAAATAAATCTTAGCAAAAAGGAAGCGTCTATCTATTACGATAGTTACGAATTATTTTATAGTGCTAAAACTCAAATTTCTAATGCAGTTAAATCAGTAAAAAAATTATATGAAAATAATAATCCTTCAACTAATCAAATTTCTAAAGTAATATCAAAAATATCTGAAAAATCTGAGGAATTAAATTTTTCCACTAACGAAAAAGAACTAATTGCCCAAAGTGTCTCTAATATTTTAAAATCTAATAATATTAGATTAAATCAAGATGATATTATAGATATAAATAAAATTGAAATAGCTGATATTATTGATTTAGGAAGAAGAATAATAAAAAAAGATAGATCAGTTATTAAAGAATTAGGTGTAGAAGATCCTAGTAAGGAGTTAACGTGGCAGAGATATTTTGAAAAATATGGAACTTATTTGTTATTTGGAAGTATTAGATTAGATCCACAAGTTTGCTTAAATAAGGATTATACAAAAGAATATAATGATAAATATCCAGATATAATAACCTGTAATAGGTTTGGTTTCTTAGATATAATTGAATTAAAAAGATCTGATAAATATTTATTTCAATTTGATAATTCTCATAAAAAATTTGTTCCAACACCATATTTGAGTTCAGCGTTATCACAATTGAACGGTTACTTACAAATAATTCCTTATGCTTACACTCCTATAGAATCCAAAAATAAAGGATTAGAATGTGCTTCTGGGATGCTAATTGTTGGATGTAAAGATGTTCTATATAATAAATCTCAAAAAGCGTTTAAAGAATGGCAAGATCAAACAAAACAATCTGATGAAGATATTTATTTTGAGGTTCAAAAAGAATTAAGACGATTAAATTATAGTTATAGTCATATGCAAGTTGTGCTATATGATGAATTGATTAATACACTAGAATTATTTATAAATAAAGTATCATAACCAGGAGTGATAATTTATGATTTATATAACAGGACATATCCATAGAGAGTTTTATAGATTGCCGATATAGAAAAGAATAAAAATAATATGTTGATTATATTAGGTGATACTAGAATTAATTATTATTTAGATGAAAGAGATAAGACGTTAAAAGAACGGTTGAATAGTTATAATATAAAATTATTTTGTGTTCAAGGGAATCATGAAGAAATACTAGGAAATATATCAACATATAAAGAATTTGATATGTTTGGTGGTAAAGTATTTATTGAAGAAGAATATCCCAATTTAATATTTACTAAAAATGGTGAATTGTATAATATAGACAATAAAAAAGTATTAGACATTAGTGGTGCTTATTCCGTTGATAAAAATTATAGAATAATATATTGGTATTCATGGTTTAAAGATGAACAACTTAGCAAAGAAGAAATGGATAATATTTTAAATAAATATAAAGGACAACATATTGATATTGTTTTATCACATACTTGTCCATTAAAATATGAACCTACTGAAGTATTTATGAAAGGTATTGATCAATCTAATGTAGATAAAAGTATGGAAAAATTTTTAGATAAAGTAGAGCAATCTATAAATTATGATAAATGGTATTGTGGACATTATCATACTGAAAAGAAAATTGATAAATTAGAGTTTATGTTTGGAAGAATTAAGGTGTTTGGTAGAAATAAATTTTATCCTAAATACGATAAAAATGATTATGAAATAATAAGAGATGCTTATAGCCAAAATGTAGTGATGGGAATAGATGTATTTTGCCATAAATGTAATTCTAAAAATATTTTAATACAAAAGGGAGATGGACATAGAATTAATTGTGCTGATTATATAGCAGTTATCTGTCATGATTGTAAAAAAATTATATGGATTTAATGATGTTAAATATAAACTTAATTGTCCTAAAGAACTATAAAATTTTTCTAAAGATTTAGATTTATACCAGACTTTTAAAAGTTTATATGGTATAATTGTATTATACAGTTATCAACATAGATTTAAACTGTTTTAAAAGGAGGTAATTATGATACGTGTAGCAACAGTATTTAGTGGCATTGGTTCTATAGAACATGCTTTAGATAGATTAGAAATTCCACATCAGATTGTATTTGCATGTGATAACGGAGATATTCCTGTTGATTATGATGAAGAAAAAGAGTTAGATAAAATAAAGAAAATGAAATCTAAATTAGAGAAAAAAAAGTATGTAGATGAATTATATTCATCGCAAAGTTCAAAGCAAAATTATGTAAAAAAAAGTTATATGGCAAATTATAATTTAAGTGAAGACGATTTTCATTTAGATATAAAACTATTAGATGGTACAGATTATAAAAATAAAGTTGATTTGTTTGTTGGCGGTAGCCCATGTCAATCTTTCTCTATGGTTGGAAAGAGAAAAGGGTTAGAAGACTCTAGAGGATTACTTATATTTCAATTTTGTAGATTAGTAGATGAAATTAAACCAAAAATGTTTATATATGAAAATGTAAAAGGTTTGTTAAATCATGATGGTGGTAAAACTTGGGAGAAAATACAAAAAGAATTTGAGAAACTTGGATATAAAATATATAAGCAAATAATGAATTCCAAAGATTATGGTATACCACAAAATAGAGAAAGATTATTTGTTATAGGATTTAAAGATCACTCTGTGAAATTTTCATTTCCTAAACCTATGAAATTAGATATTACCATGAAGGACTTATTAGAAGATAATCCTGATTCTAAATATTATTTGAATGATAAGGGAATAGCGTTTGTTACAAGTCAAAAAAATTTACAAAAAAGATTTACTCAAATTAATGGCGATATTGCTTTATGTGAAAAGGCAAATCAACAATTTAATTGGCATGGAGATTTTATATGTGAGGGACCAAAAGAAGTTGATAATAAATACTTTTTATCAGATAAAGTTACAGAATATGTGATGAAAACTGGAACTAAAAATTTTTATTCTAAACCAGAAATAGATTTAGATATAGCAAGGCCTTTATTGTCTACAATGGGAAAGATGCATAGAGCAGGTGTTGATAACTATATATCTAAAGACAATAGAATTAGAAAGTTGACTCCTAGGGAGTGCTTAAGATTAATGGGATTTGATGATAGGTTTAAAATTGTTGTTAGTGATACACAGATGTATAAACAAGCTGGTAATAGTATTGTATCTAATAATTTTATTGAGATACTAAAACAATTAGATCTTTCATTGTTTGGTGGTGAAGAAAATGAATAATAAAATAATTATTGATGGAGCAGAATATACTGTGTTGGACGCTAAAGAATGTATTACTATTCCTGATTGTTTTGTAAAAGATTCAAATAAAATTGGTACTGGCCATGGAGAAGCAAAACTTTATGTTGGTCAAACAACAGATGGTTCTACTTTGGACTTCTTTGAAAACTTTGAAGGGAAATGTGTTATAAAAAAAGAGGATTTAATCAGTTATTTAATGGATAGTGAAAGCGAATATAAGATACCTGATCAAGAATATAGAAACAAAGCTAATATGCCTCAAATTTTCTCTAATCATTATGCCAAAATTTATAATCTCGAAGAAGAGTTTTTGTATTTTAATATCTATAGGGTAGATGTTAATCCACCTAGAATTTATATCAATTCACGTTCTCTTGCTTATGATTTAATTAGAGAAATATCTTTGCCCAATATCTCTTATGTGGCTATTTTAAAATTACAGAAAGATGAAGAATTATTATATTATTTTAGGCCTTTTGTAGAATATAATAAAGAATTATTGTATGAAGAAGAAATTACTGAAATTGAAGGAGATGAAAACATTACTACCTCAGAAAGAGAAAGTATTATTAAATCTCGTGTTGGACAAGGAAAATATAGAGAAAAATTATTAGATGAATGTCCATATTGTCCAATAACAATGGTAAATGATGAAAGGCTATTAATAGCATCTCATATAAAGCCATGGGCTAAATCTACTAATTTTGAAAAGACGGATCCTAAAAATGGATTTATGTTAACTCCCACATATGATAAATTATTTGATAGAGGTTTTATATCTTTTGAAAATGATGGGACTATGTTAGTATCTCCTTGGATTTCACCGATGAATCAAAAAAGACTCAATATATTTAATGGCAAAAAAATAAGAATGCTTCCTATTGAGGGACGTGAATCATATTTATATTATCATAGGGAACTTGTATTTAAAAAATAATTAAAAAAATTACATATACTTTTCAATAATATAATATCTATTAAAGTATCTATTTATATAAATGCAGTATTTCTAAGATTTTTATGAATTTTCAATATCATCATGGTATGAAAATTATATAGGCCATACATTGCATGCAATATCGGTTGATGTAGAGAATAATTTTGTTTTTCTTAGAAATGTGTATGTAATTAATAAAGCAAAAAAAGATATATTAGCAAATAAATTTTTGACTACTTCTACTCAAGAAAATATAACTAAGTTTCTTAATGAGCTTAATATATTGTTTACTAGGGGTAAAAAAACACTAAATATTTATACAGAAGATTTGTCAGTATATTTATATTTAAACAAAAAATTAAAAGACATAATACAAAAATAATAATAAAAATTATTAGTAGTGATAACTAAACTTGCAAGGTGATGACGGTCAATGTGTAGCAAAATATGTATAATAATTAAAGCCAAATAAATATAGAAAGAAATGAAGAAATGCTATGAATATTAGTTATGAAAGACTCGGCGATTATTCATTATCAGATTTAATATTAGGAAATAAAAAACAATTTAATATGGTAAAGCATGGATTATTAAGATTAAGTTATATTAAGAAATATAAAATGGAATTGTTTTTTGATTTACTTATTAATGATAAATTAAATGAATATCTTCATAATATTGATACTACTGTTATAGAGAGGGTGTAGAAGTTAATTAAAGAGTTAGCTGACCAAGAAAATATTGCTGAGGAACTAAAGCAAGATAATAGAATGTTATGGATAAGTAAAACGAATAATGCAAAAAATAGAGTAAAAGAAACAGTTTTAAGGAAGTGTATCTATGTGTGATATAACTGATAAAGGGTTTGAATAAATATATTTACCATTATAGCAATGCTAATGATTATCTAAATAATTATGTTATACCTGATTTGGTAGCATTTTATTTAGCAAACGGATATAATAGGCATTGTTTATCAGATTGCCATTTAAGAAATTATATTAACTCTGCAACTAATAAATTTAATTGTAAACGTATTATTAGTAAATTTGTACCTAAGGTAAAAGAAATATTAAGAATAAAATATAATTTAATAATAGTAAAAGATAATCCTATGATATTAAAAAATATCTTTAAAATTAAAACACTATCTAATATTCATTTGTTAAATAGTGTTTTGTTTTTTCATTATTGTTTTATATTACGCTTAATTTTTTCTTTTAAAGAAATTAATGCTTCTAATATTATTGGAATTATTATTACTGATGATACAAATTCGTATGTATTTATTATCCTAATTTGAAATACATTATTCATTTGCAAAATTATGTATACAAAAATTATAGAAAATGTCCATACGACTTTTGTCAGCCCATAGTTTACTTGATTTTCATTAGTATTTGCCAATTGAATGGCTTTAGAAAAAATAAAACTTATAATCGTGAAAAATGGTTTTAGTATCATAGATAAAAATAAAGAAATAGTATATTTGAAGGCACATGTTATTGTATCTAAAACAAAATATGGAAGAAACAATAAAATCTTTTTAGTTATGGAATCACATTTGTTATAAACTAGATTATTAGTGTTATTAAATTCTAAAATAAGACTATTAAAATCAGTTTTACTATAAATCAATTTTAATAAGTTTTCATATTTGTTGATGAAACTATCTATGTTGATTTTTTTTAGGTTTTTTATTACAAAGTATATATTTAATAGTAGACAATAAAAACTACTATATATTTCAAATAATAAAATAAAGATACAAATGACTTGCAATAATCCTTCACTCGTAATACTAATGAATAAATCGTTATAATTAGTTTTGGAAAAGACAAATAATGCAAAAGTAACAACAGTACCATATTCGTAATAGTCAAATTTAAATGCGGATGGTTTATCAGTAGTCATTGGTTTTACATATACCATATAAAAAAATAAAATAATAGATGGAATATACATAAAGGAAATATATTTACTTATTTTTGTAAAAATAGGTGTTAAACTTAATAAAATTAAAACTATGCTAATTCCACCAATAAATTCAATTATACTAAGTCTTTTTCCGCTTTCTTTTATATTACTATTTGTAGAATTATCTCTATTATTTTTATTCTTTATACCATGAGTTAAGGAGATTACAAAGTTTATAATAATACAACATATAGAAAAATAAATAATAAAATTAATTAAACTATTTGCATCAACAATTTTTTTATATAAATTTAAATCAATCATTATTATCTCACCTTTTCTCTATATATTATATCATAACTTTTTTAATTGTTATTCATAAAAAGTAGATTCTAGGAATATAAGTATTATCTAGTCAACACTAAATTTATACTCCGTATTGCGGGATTACTCCCAGGCCTTATTTTGAAAATTTAAAATTTTGTCAAATTATATGATAATATTGTGGAAAAAATTTAATAAGTATTGTTTAAATTTTTAGTAGTAATATAAAGAAAATAGTTCTAACCAAAAAATAGAAAAGACTTGCCAACATCGTAATGATGTACTAAGTCTTTTTTTCATACCTTACAAACTTGTAATATAAAACAAGGTAAAATAATGATATAATATAACTATAGAAAGAAGGAAATATAATATATGAAAAAAATAATGATAATTGAAGATGATACTATAATATCTAAAGAATTATATGAACTACTAGTAAATGCTGGCTATGAAGCATTAATACTAAAAGACTTTTCAAATGCCAAAGAAGAAATATTAAAAAGTAATATAGACCTAATACTCTTAGATATAAATATACCATATCAAAATGGTGAGCAGTTACTTAAAGAAATAAGGAAAGAATCAAATATTCCCGTAATAATGGTAACCTCAAGAGCAAATGAAACCGATGAAATATTATCCATCTCTTATGGAGCAGACGATTACATAACCAAGCCTTATAGCCCAACCATTCTATTACTAAGAATACAAAATATCTTTAAAAGATTAGATAATAGTACTGAAGTACTGAAATATAAAGATTTAGAAGTCTCGCCATCACGAGGTACCTTATCTGGTAATAATAAAGAATTAGAACTAACCAAAAATGAAATGCTAATCTTTCAGCACTTATTAAATAACCAAAACAGAATTGTATCAAGAGATGAACTAATGACCATTCTTTGGAATAATGAAGAATACATAAATGATAATGCTCTAACCGTAAATATAAGTAGACTAAGAAGTAAACTAGAGGACTTTGGTTATCCAAATGCCATAGAAACAAGAAAAGGACAAGGATATATACTATTATGAAATTAACAAACTATCTAAAAGATAAAATAAGCATAATCATTATCACTATCATATCAATAATTCTAATAACCCTATTAGACATAGCCTTCAAAGTACCAGAGGGACTAATAATAGTAACCATAGTATTACTACTATTAACACTAATCATAGCCCTCTTAATATCATATTTCCAAAAAAGAACCTTCTATAACACCCTCATAACCAATACCAAAAATCTAGATAAAAAATACCTAGTCCTAGAAACCATACCAAAACCAAATACTTACGAAGAAGAACTAATATATAACATCATGTGCGACATCAACAAATCAATGATTGAAAATGTCAGTAGTTACATAAATAGCACCAAAGACTTCAAAGACTATATCGAGATGTGGATACACGAAGTAAAAATACCAATATCAAGTCTAATCCTTATGACCCATAATCATAAAAACCAAGTACCAAAAGAATACATTGAAGAAATAAAAAGACTAGATAACTACATCGACCAAATCCTTTATTATGTAAGAAGCAACTATACCAGTGAAGACTTTATCTTCAAAAAAGTAAAACTAGAAAAAATAATCTCATCAGTAGCCCTTAAAAATAAAGATGACCTCTTAGAAAATAAAATTGACCTAATCGTCGATATAAAAAATACTGAAGTCTATACCGATACCAAATGGTTAGAATTTATTTTAAATCAAATTATCAATAACAGTATCAAATATAAAAAAGATATTCCAAACTCCTATATCCAAATAAATGCTATAGAAGATAATAATCAAATAACCTTATTTATCAAAGATAACGGTATTGGCATACCAAAAAGTGATATCCCAAATGTTTTCAAAAAATCATTTACCGGTACTAATGGCAGAGATAAAATCAAATCAACAGGCATGGGTCTATACATAGCCAAAAAATTATGTACCAAACTAGGCCATAAAATAGAGATAGAATCTGAAGAAAAAGAATATACCATTGTCAAAATAACCTTTGGTAAAAATAAACTTTATCACCCAGAAGACTAACCTTACAAAAAAGTAATATACTGTAATATTAAAATTACGACAAATATCCTATTATCTAGTATTATTAATTACGAAAGGAAGGAAAATAATATGGAAAATATACTAAAAATAGAAAATATTGAAAAATACTATGGAAGTAAATCAAGTTTAACTAAAGCCATAGATAACATATCATTTGAAGTAGAAAAAGGAGAGTTTGTCGCTATCATGGGTTCTTCAGGTTCAGGTAAAACAACATTACTAAACTGCATATCCACAATTGATAAAGTAACCGCCGGACATATTTTTGTAGGAGGAACTGACATAACAAAACTAAAAGGAAATGATTTAAACAAGTTTAGAAGAGAAGACTTAGGTTTCATCTTTCAAGACTTTAATTTATTAGATACCTTAACAGCCTATGAAAATATAGCACTAGCCTTATCAATTCAAAATGTAAGTCCCAAAGAAATAGATAAAAGAATAAAGAAAGTAGCAAAAGAACTAGACATCGAAACAGTACTAAAAAAATATCCTTACCAAATGAGTGGAGGACAAAAACAAAGAGTAGCAGCAGCTCGTGCCATAATAACAAATCCTAAACTAATACTAGCAGACGAACCAACTGGAGCTCTAGATTCTAAGTCATCAAAAATGCTACTAGAAAAACTAACCTACCTAAATAATGCTTTAGGAGCCACTATTCTAATGGTAACCCATGACGCTTATGCCGCAAGTTACGCTACTAGAATAATCTTCATAAAAGATGGTAAAATATATAACGAAATTCGTAAAGGAAATGATACCAGAAAAGAATTCTTTGATAAAATAATAGATGTCGTAACCTTACTAGGAGGAGACATAAATGATGCTCTTTAAATTGTCTATAAAAAACATAACCAAAAGTATCAAAGATTATGCTATCTATTTCTTTACTTTAGTACTAGGAGTAGCTATTTTCTATGTTTTCAATGCTATAGATAGTCAAACAGTAATGCTAAATGTATCATCATCAACAAGTGAAATAATAAGACTAATGACCACCATTCTAGGAGGAGTAAGTGTCTTTGTCTCATTTATTCTAGGATTTCTAATAATCTATGCCAGTCGTTTTCTCATAAAAAGAAGAAACAAAGAATTTGGAATCTACTTAACCTTAGGAATGTCCAAAAGAAAAATATCTCTAATCCTTTTCTTTGAAACTCTTATAATAGGAGTTATCTCTTTAGGAGTTGGCCTAGCCCTAGGGATAGTTTTATCACAACTAATGAGTATCTTAGTAGCCAATATGTTTGAAGCAGACCTAACAAAATTTCAGTTTACATTTTCATCTTCAGCAGCCCTAAAAACCTTATTATACTTTAGCATAATGTATCTAATAGTAATGATATTTAACACCATAATTGTAAACAAATGTAAACTAATAGACCTATTACATGGTAATAAAAAATCCGAAAAAGTAAAATTAAAAAATCCTATCATTTGCACTATAGTATTTATAATTGCGGTCATAGCACTATCATATGCTTACTATCTAGTAACAGATGTTTTTGGTACTTCACCACTTATGAATACTATAAATGGGATATTAATACCAATAGCCCTAGGTTGTATATCAACATTTCTAATATTTTGGTCACTATCAGGTCTAATCCTAAAGATAGTAATGCATCTAAAAAAATACTACTACAAAGGACTAAATAGTTTTACCGTTCGTCAAATAAGTAGCAAAATAAATACCACTGTCTTTTCAATGACAATAATATGCCTAATGTTATTCTTTACCATATGTATCTTTTCATCAGCATTATCTATAAAAAACTCTCTATCAGGTAATCTAAAAGATTTAGCACCTGTTGATATTCAGTTCTCAAAATTACAAGAATCATTATCTAAAGAAGAACAAGAAAACTTTTCAAAAGACATAATAGAGGATTATAACACCACTGTCAAAGATACCTTACAAAGATTAGATGTATACAAGTATCTAAAAGAAGTAGTAGACATAAATATATATAGATTAGAAGAAATAACCCTAAAAGATTCTTTTGGAGACCAAATAGAACAAATAGAAAAAGATTATCCAGCACTAGCTTATAGCGTAAGAGAAGACTTAGTAAAATTAAGTGACTACAATCGTCTAGCAAAACTATATAACAAAAAAGAATTAACTCTAAAAGATAATGAATATGTAATTATATCTAACTATAAGATGATGGCGGATATTAGAAATATAGCTTTAAAAAATAATACCAAATTAACTATAAATAGTAAAAACTACTATCCAAAATATCAAGAATGTCAAGATGGTTTTATTGAACTAAGTGGAAGTGCCACTAATGTAGGGGTAATAATATTACCAGATAATGCCTTAGAAGGTATTCATCCATATAAAAATATTTTAGCGGCCAACTATCAAGCAGACACTAAAGAAGAAAAAGAAGATATCGAAGAGACAGTTAGTACTATAATGAATAATCATTTTAACAAAGATACCTTACTAACATATAATACCAAAATAGATATCTATGCATCATCTATAGGACTAGGAGCAATGGTAACATTTGTAGGACTATATCTAGGAATAATTTTCTTAATATCAAGTGCAGCTATCTTAGCCTTAAAAGAATTATCAGAAAGTACTGATAATAAAGAAAGATTTAATATGTTAAGAAAAATAGGAACTGATGAGAAAATGATAAACAAAGCCTTATTTAATCAGATAGCAGTATTCTTTCTATTCCCATTATTACTAGCCATAATTCATTCAATATTCGGAATAGAGTTTGCTAATTATATCTTAAAAACAATGGGAACAGAATCATTACTATCATCAATAATATTAACAGCCGTATTTCTAGTAGTAATCTATGGAGGATATTTCTTAGTAACATACTATTGTAGTAAAACCATAATAAAGGAGAGAAATTAGAATTAACTAGTTTCTTTTTTTCTTTGTCCTCCCGAGCCTAGGTCTCGTGAGGTAATTTAGAGCCTATTATATAGTCTCTAAATTAAAAATATTAAGTTGTATTATATATAAGCAAAACAATATATAAAATATTGACATTTACAATATTGTGCTATTGTAATTAATATGTTATAATTAATGTGAAATGGAGGATTAAAATGAAAAAAGAAAATAAGATACAAGTGTTAAAAGAAATGAAAACTTTATCGTTATCGCTATACGAATTATATTTAGCTCAAGCAGGTCAAAAAAATACTGAAATGAATAGTTATCATGAAAATGGTCATGACAATAGCGGAGGACATCCAGATTATCATTGTGATCAACATGACAATACACCAAGTAGAATGATGAGGTTAGTGTTAACAAAAGATGTCACAAATTAATACATTAATAAAGCCAACAAACGAATGCAATATGCGATGTAAGTATTGTTTCGCAGAAAAATATGGTTATAGTAATTCACTATTAGATTTAAAAATATTAAAGAAATATTTAAAACTTTTATCCCAAAAATATGATTATATAAACTTGGTGTGGCATGGAGGAGAGCCATTAATAGCCCCATTATCTTACTATGAGGAGGCATATGATTATTGTCAAAAACTAGATTCAAAATTTATATATTCAATTCAAACAAATGGAACTCTTTTGAATAATGAAAATATAGACTTTTTCAAAGAACATGATACAAGTATAGGTTTATCATTTGATGGATTAAGCAATAGTAAAACAAGAGGTAATACTCAAACTATTTTAAATAAAATAGAGTTGTTAAAATCTAAAGAAATGTACCCAGGAGCAATTATTGTGGTTAACCAAAATAATGTTAACAGTTTAATAGAAGAATATGAATATTTTAAAAAACTAAACTTGGGTATGAAAATGAATCCAATGTTTAATGATGGAGCAGCAAAAGAAAATAATTTTTTCAATTTAAATCCCGATAATTATATTCATAGTTTTGTCGAATTTTTCAAATATTGGGTTTTTGATACAGATTGCAATATTAATGTTTCTACATGCATGAATTTTGCTAATTTAATAATAAATGAATATTCTGGTATTTGTACACATAGTTCATGCTTAAAAAAATGGTTATGCCTTGACAGTAACGGACATATATATCCTTGCGATAGGCTGTGTTTAAATGAATATGATTTAGGTTATGTCCCAGAAATGAATGTAATTGATGAAGCTTTTGAAAATGAAAAGTTTATTAAATTGCTGCAAAAAAATATACTAAGAAGACAAACTTGCATTGAAACATGCGAATATTTTAAAAACTGTTATGGTGGTTGCAATGCCAATGCAATTTTAAGTGAGATAAATAATAATGATATTTCTTGTTATATACAAAGAGGAATATTGAGTGAATTAAAAAAAATTATAATCAAATTAGAATGTGAAAAAAGCTATGACAAATTAAATTATAATTTTGCAAAAATTCTAATTAAAAAGGAGCGTTAAAATTGAATTATGTATATCATGGAAGTAGTATTCCTAACTTAGAAGTAATTAAAAAACACAAAAGTACTCATATGAAGGAATGGGTATATGCCTGTCATTCAAAAGGAATAGCAACAATTTTCCTATCAAAACAAGGTAGTGACTTATTTTATTCATTATCAGGAGACGGAAAAAATTATCCAGTAGAACTAGTAGAAAGAAAGCCAGGTATGTTTAAAAAGATATTTAATTGTTCCGGATATATTTATAAACTAGATGCATCTAATTTTAAAGAAAACCAAACTGGATGGTCTGCGGAAGTGGTAAGTGACACAGATGAAAAAGTAATATCTTCTGAATATATAGATAATG
>USIB01000015.1 GCA_900554615.1 uncultured Mycoplasmatota bacterium
AAATTCGAATTCAATTGTTTGGATATCTTTTGTTAAATCCCAAGTTAATGTTTTTCCGTCTTCAGATACTGTTGTGGCATTATTTGCTAATGCTTTAGATGGAAGATTAACTGTAAAATTATTAGTTATTTTTATACCAGTTGATGCATTGTTTTCTTGTCTGTTTTGTTCTTCGTCTTCATCACCTTTTGATATGATAATTTTACCTTTGTAAGTGTTACCTTCTTTTGTAAACATTTTTTGTGTTGTTATTTCAGATAAGTCATTTGTAGTGATATTTTGTGTATCTCCGATTAGGTTATCTATGTTATCAATTTTACTTGTAAATTTATATCCTATGAAGTTTCCATCATCATAGATATCATTTTCGTTGATACTTTTGTCTGTAATCATTTCTTTGAATTTTTGTAGTCTTTCTTCTTGGGTGTATTCTTTTGTTTCTGTTTCGTAAGTTTCTTCATCAAAACTATCACCTGTTGATAACAGTGCATCAATTAATTCGTAATCCATTGCTGCATCTCCGGATATTTCCATAGATTTGTCATTGTTAATTGTGATTACTTGTTCTGATTTTATTTCGCAACCTGTTAATAGCATTACCACCATTAGTAATAAAAATATTTTCTTCATTGTTCTACTCCTTTAGTATAATTATATCAAAGTAATTAATAAAAGGAAATAAAAAAGTGACAAAAAAGAACAAATTTCTTTGTTCTAGTTTAATTTATTATTAATTATTTCTAGTTGATTTAGTTCTTTTTCTAGGTCTTCTTTTTCTTTGTTTACGATATTTTCTGGTGCTTTAGAAATATAGTTTGGGTTAGATAATAGTGTTTTTCTTCTTGTGATGGATTTTTCTAATCTTTCTTTTTCTTTTTCTAGGTTTTTTATAATATTATTATATTCATTATAATCCTTAATAATAACATCAAGAAACTTATCAACTTCCTGTAGTCTATATCCTCTAGCATCAATTTTAAATTCCTTCTCCAAAATATCTTGCATTGTCAAAGTAATTCTATCATTGTACATTACAAACCACCTCTATAATAAAATTATCTCAGAAATAACCTCATTTGTCAATTAAAAGAAGCCTTCTTCATAACAAAATATATTTTATCACAAAAGAATATTCTTGTCAAAAAAAAGATTAGTAATTTTTTTACTATTTTCTACCAATCTTTTTATCATCATCCTTGTTAATTTTTAAGAATATACTATCGTAAATAGAAGAAGCAATTATCTCAATATAACTTCTAACTTCCATAATTTTAGATACTTCCTCCTCATTGATATCACTAAAATTATTATCAATACTACTCATAATTTTCTTTTTATCAACATTAGATAGCCTATTAATAACTTTAAAAATATCTTTATTCTTACCATCTAGTTCATTCATCATAATATCATTAAGCCAATTTCTTGGAACAACAAGACCAAGTTTATTTCTAACCCCATCATCTCTAGTAAAACCATCTAATAAGCCAGTTAAAATAAACTTTTCAATAGCATATATACATTGTTTATCGTCATATTTATCTAAAGTTAAACGAATACTATTCATTAAAGCATTAGTTCCAATCTTCATAACCATATACTTAAGTTTAACAGGAGAAATACTACTAACAACAGTATACCTAATAGAATCTCTTCTAGTAAAAATATCAGCATTGCCAGTTTCAGAATAATACTCCATCATCTTATGAACATCAGAAGTATTATAATAATTAGAAAGTCTATATATAACATATAATAGTTTTTCTAACGACTTATCATCAAAAGAAAAGTAATCATCATTTTCTTTACTAGAAGAATACAAAAACACATCATCAAGAGTAAGATTCTTTCTAATATTATCCATAATCAACCTAGAAGAATCGATAAAAGAATTAATATCATCAAAAGAAATACCATAACTTTTATAAAAATAATCATAATTACCACTTTCAAAAAATAATAATTCACTCTCAATAAAGTTAGAAAAATCATAAGAATCAACTTCCTCTTCTTCTCTCACCTTTATAAAATAATTACGAAGAAGTAAAGAAAGAATATTAGTATAAGATAACTTACTATTAGAAATAACCCCGACATTACCAGTATTAAAAATAAATGGATTAGGTTTAATATCACTATTATATTCCAAAGAATTAATATAATCAATAATCATTTTTGCTTTTTCTTTATCATTAACTCTAATAACAAAAGCATCATTACGCATAACCTTAGTGATTTTACATTGACAGACAATATTATTATTTATAATAAAATTAAATACCTTACTCGCCATTTCATATATCTTACTAGCAGGACTAGCAACAAATATCTCTGTAGAAGACATCCCCTCTCGGTAGAAGGCACTATCACTTTTACCACATCTATTTTCAAAAGTATAAAAATATCTATTTCTACCACTAATAACAGTATTATCAGGAAAAGAATCCTTTAAATTAATCTGTACCTTAAGTAGATTCTCTTTTTTAATTCTCTTCCTCTTACCATTACTAACATAAAATAAACAAAGTTCATTATAAATAGTATCACTTAAAACATCTAAAGAAGGATTAGTACTATAAATCTCTTTTAAGTACGATAAAAATAAATCCATATCTTTATTCTTGTTCATAATCTTTAATTTCCTTTATAACTTTACTTAACTCTACAGTATCATCAAGTAATACCTTAATATCATTATCATCAATTTCTTCTTTAGGTACTCTAGTAACAATTTTAAACTCTTTTCCATTCAATATAACTTCTTTTTCTTTCATACTATTCCTCACTTATTCTTTTATAATAATTAAATCTATTCATTGCCCACTTTTTCTGTTCCTCAAGTATCTCATTAGCAGAAGTACTATTAACATTCTTTAAATTAGCAAATCTATTCTCTGTCATTAAATAATCTTCATATTTATTAAAATCAGGATTCTTAGAATCAAGTACCAACTTACCAGTACTAGGATTATATCTAAAAGTAATAAAGTATCCACACTCCGTAGCCAAATAAGCATTAGATTGTGAGTGTTCCATACCACTCTTAATACCATGTTCAATACAAGGACTATAACATATTATAATCGCGGGTCCATCATAACTACTAGCCTCTTTTAAAGCCTTAAGATATTGTTCATTATTATAACCAATATTACAACTAGCAACATATACATGTGGATAACACATAGCAATTCTAGCCAAATCTTTCTTATAATTATTCTTACCACTTGAAGCAAATGATGCTGTAGCTCCATAATTAGAACTCTTTGAAGCCTGACCACCAGTATTAGAATAAACTTCTGTATCTAGTACCATAATATTAATATTATCATTCTTTGATAAAACATGGTCTATGCCATCATATCCAATATCATAGGCAAAGCCATCTCCTCCTACTATCCACATAGATTTAGTAACTATATAGTCTTTCATATCATTTAAATAAGGATGTTTCTTATAATCAATTTCTTTATATACTTCTTTACATATATCATAATTATCCATATTATTAAGCCATTTTTTAAATACCTTATTTCTAGGATACTCTTCCATATATTTCTTAATCTTATCTCTCTTCATATTAATACCATTTAGAATACCATAACCATATTCAGCATTATCTTCAAATAAAGAACTAGCCCAAGGTATACTATATGGAAAACTAGGAGTACTACCACCATATATGGATGAGCAGCCAGTAGCATTAGCAATAACCAAATTATCATTAAATACTCTAGTTAAATTAGTTAGATAAGGAGTCTCTCCACATCCTGCACATGCTCCAGAATATTCAAATTTAGGAGTTCTAAAACTAACATTTCTACTAGTTAAAATATTACTATCATACTTATCATTAATATTATTCTTAAGTAAATAATCAAAATCTTTATCATGTCTCTTATTAGGTACCATCTCTAAGGCTTTCTTACCCATCTTACCAGGACAAGTAACTGCACATAATCCACAACCAGTACATTCCTCATAATTAATACCAATAGCAAAATTAACATCTTTAGGCATAATTGAAGGAATAGACTCTACCTTTTTATCATCTTTATCAAGTAAAAAAGGTCTAATAACACCATGTGGACAAGCAAAAGCACACTTATTACATTCTATGCAAGCCTCTGGTATCCAATTAGGAATCGACTCAGCAATATTTCTCTTTTCATACTTAGTAGTACCACCTTCAAAGACACCATTAGATACATCTAAGAAACTACTAACAGGAAGTGTATCTCCCTTAAGTAAATTAATTGTTTCATTAAAGTTTAACTTCTTATTATCACTACATTCTAATTTTACCCAAGAACTATCAATATTAACTCTCTTCAAATACTTAAGAGAATTATCAACTACTTTATTATTAATATCAATAATCTTTTTACCTTTACTACTAAATCTACTCTTAATATTCTCTTTCATAATACTAATAACTTTATTAATATTATAAATATCCATAATCTTAAAAATACAAACTTCCATTGAAGTATTAATCTTATTCTTAAGACCCATTTCACCTGCTACTTTATAAGCATCTATTATATAAACATTAACATTTTTAAGAGCAAGTAAATATTTAACTTTATTAGGTAAACTTCTAATTAAATCATCACTACTTAAATTAGTATTCAAAAGAAGTGTGCCACCCTCTCTAATATTATCAAGAATATCATACTTATACATATAAGAATCTTTAGATACCACAATAAAATTAGGATTATCAACATAATAAGTACTTCTAATAGGAGCATCCCCTATCCTAATATGACTTCTAGTAACACCACCACTCTTCTTAGAATCATATTGGAAATAACCTTGAACATACTTCTTAGTATTATCCCCAATAATTCTAAGAATATCTTTCGAAGTAGATACCATACCATCAGAACCATATCCATATATAAGCATTTCATAATTATTATTATCAAGTTTATAACTATTATCAATATCTAAACTTAAATTAGTAACATCATCATTAATACCAATAGTAAAATTACTCTTCATATCACCACTTAAATTATCATACACTGCCTTAATCATAGAAGGTGTTGTATTCTTAGAAGATAATCCATATCTACCACCAATAATTTTAATATCTCTATCTTTTAAAGCATTGACAACATCTAAATATAAAGGTTCTCCGCTACTACCAGGCTCTTTAGTTCTATCAAGTACTGCAATTTTCTTAACACTAGAAGGAATAACTGAAGATAAATAACTATTACTAAATGGTCTATATAAATGAACAGTAACCAATCCTACCTTCTTACCCTTTTTATTAAGGTCATCTACTACTTCCTTAATACATTCACATACTGACCCCATAGCAATAATAACTTCGTCACTAGACTTATCACCATAATAATTAAAAGGTTTATAATTAGTCTTACATATCTTATTAATTTTATCCATATAATAAATAACATTATCTATAGCCTTAGTATAATAATCATTTCTTGCTTCTGTATGTTGAAAATAAACATCTTCGTTCTCAGCAGTTCCTCTAGTAGTAGCTCCACTTATCATACCGTTATCTCTAAACTTTCTAAGAGCCTTTTTATCAATTAAAGTTTCTAATTTACTAAGATCAATTTCTTTTACTTTATCAATTTCATGACTAGTTCTAAAACCATCAAAAAAGTTAATAAAAGGAAGTGAAGACTTAATACTAGATAAATGACTAACCATAGCCATATGATAAGCCTCTTCTACTGAAGAGGATGAAAGCATACAAGCACCAGTTTGTCTAACTGCATACACATCTTGATGATCACCAAAAATACTAAGACTATGAGTAGATAAACTTCTAGCAGCCACATGAATAACTCCTGGAAGCATTTCTCCAGCCATTTTATATATACTAGGAATCATTAAAAGTAATCCTTGACTAGCCGTATAAGTAGTAGCAAGTAATCCTGCTTGTAATGCCCCGTGAACAGTGGCAATTGCCCCCTTCTCAGATTCCATTTCAATTACTTTAACTTTATTACCCCAGAAATTAATTTCTCCCTTACTTGCTAAAACATCAACTTTCTCCGCCATAGGAGATGCTGGTGTAATTGGATAAATACCTGCGATTTCCGTAAACTTATAACTAACTCTACTAACTGCTTCATTAGCATCCATTGTTCTATAACCCATAATATTCCTTCCTCTCTCTTTTATCATATTTACTTGATATAATTTTATCACAAAACTATCAAAATAACAACCATATATATAAGAAAAAAACTCTCAAATAAGAGAGTAATATTTTTTTAGTAGGCCTCTATAGCCATTGGTCTATAGAGGTTAAGTTAAGCCTTATCAAGTCTTAACTTAAAGTATCAACCATACATATTATATATAAGCATAAACTATTTACCGATAATAATTAACCTATATCAAATATATCTTTTAATAGTACATCATAGTTAGTACTTCTAAGAGATTTATCATCTTTAGATAAATACTTATTAACTAATTCAAACATCATAATTAATTCTTCTTTACTAATACTATCTATAATCTTCTTAATTTGTTTATCATTCTTATCATATGAAGAAAAGTCATAAATATCTTCAATTACTTTTTTAGTTTTATTATTTATTAATTTAGCCTTTTTAATCTTACATAAAATAAACAAAAGTTCAATATCAGGATTAATAAAATAAATATCTTCCTTTTTTATACTAACACCTGCATCCTTAAATGTTTTAATAATATCACTAATGCTAGTAGTACCATCTAAATCATACATAACTTTAACATCATTAAAGTTTTTTCTCTTTTCTTTTCTATACATAAAAGGAATTCTATTATCACCATGTGCTTCTACTTTACTCAAATCATACTTTATATCAAATATACTTTCTAATTTATCAAAGAAATATCTCTCTGATTTTCCTTCATAAATAACAGTTAATCTTGGTTTAAACCTATCCCTCTTCATAGAAGTCCTTTTCTATATCAATCTTAGGTAAAGCACCAAACATCCCCTTTAAATATCCTTTAAGAATATCATTTCTAATAGAAGTACTCTCATGATTTTTAAACTCATCTAAAGAATAAAAATAAACATCCTCTTCATCCTTATAAGTAAACCAAACCTGGTCCTTTCTAAACATGTATCTGCAGTCTAAAAGCATTAAATCATGAGAAGTAATAACTAATTGCATATTAGTATTACTTTCATTATTAAATAAGTTTAATATTTCCTTAACCAAAAGAGTATGAAGACTACTATCTATCTCATCAATAAAAAGAATACCACCAGTTTTTCTCAAATTAATTATTTTAACAACATAATACAAAAACATTTTTGTACCTTTAGAATCACTAATAATCGAAGGCATTTGTCTAGTTTTATTATTCATTTTATAAGAAGATATAATTTTAAACTTATTATATTTATCATCATTTACTTTAATATCATCAATTTTAAGATTATCAATACTAATATCAGCGTCTTTAATTATATTATTAAGTATTCTCTTTTCTTCATCTGTATAATTTAAAATAATACTATATATTTCATCCATATCATATCCATTATCAATAATTATCATTTTATCAAAAAAATCTTTTATTGTATCAGAATATTTTTTGCTATTACCAGGAAGCATAGTAACAATTAATTTTTCAGGATAACTTTTTTGTAAATTAATCATAGACATTATTTCTTCGTTATCAGAAGTAGCATTATTATCAAAAATAACTTTATTATTCACCCTTAACATTTCTTTAGTAACTTTTTTATCAAGTTCAAAAAACAAAGTATAATCATAAATATCATTATTACTAATAAAACTTATATGATAATCCATCTTTTTATCTTTATTAAAAAAATTATATATAACTTCTGAAGCAAACTTATTAGTATAATTACTGACACTTCCATCATTAATGATTTCTTTAAGAGCGGACACCGACTCTATAAAAGTACTTTTTCCTGTATTATTAGGTCCATATATAATTGAAGATTTTACTATATCCATATTATTAGTTTTCCATACATTATCATCATTAACAATCTTTTTATTACCTATCATTGTAAAATGTATTTCATTTTGAAATACTTTAAAGTTTTTAACACTAAAATCAAGTAACATATAATCCTCTCCTCCTGCCTGTATTATAACATAGTTTATTATTTTGTACAATGTTTTTGTACATTTTATATAAACTTTACATAATTATTATATTCTAAACTAATAAAATAAATACATATATAAGAAAAAACTCTCAAATAAGAGAGTAATATTTTTTTAGTAGGCCTCTATAGCCATTAATCTATAGAGGTTAAGTTAAGCCTTATCAAGTCTTAACTTAAAGTATCAACCATACATATTATATATAAGCATAAACTATTTACAAGTTAGTCCACGATTAGTAAGAGTAGTTTTAAAATTATTAAAATCTCTACTAATACCTAAATTAGTAATATCACTATCAGATAATTTAGATAAATCATAAGTATAAATAACTTTATAATTAGTATCATCATCAATATTAACATCACTAGTAAAACCATTAATGTTAGTATAAGTTCCAAACTTACTAGTATGTCTAGTTTTAATACCAGATATATCAAGAATACCATCTACTGTAGTATCAACAACATCATCAAGGGCTTTACCAACTACTCCACCAATAGCACCATCATTTGTACTATTACCATCATCACTAGTAGTACCATCAGTACCAGTACCAACACCATCAGTATTATTATTACTCTTATAATCATAAGTAAGTTTTATCATTTTAATATCATTATCCTTATAATCAATAACATAATTTGTTTTAGAAGTAATATTATTAACAGTATTATCTACACTACAAGTAAGCCTATCATTAGTACCGCAACCAGATAAAATAGTAATAACAGCAATTATAAGTAAAATCTTCTTCATAAAAATACTCCTTTCCAATATTAGTATTACCAATAAAAGAATAATTATAAAAAAAATAGTCATTTCTAACTATTTTTTAATTTATTAAAAATAAGTTTAAGTTCGAATATCTCTTTCTTATATTTTCTTTCATCTACATAATCTTCGCAGTAGACAATAGCATATATAAGATAATCCATATATTTAAGATAATCAATATCTACTTTATTATCCATAAAAACATCCAAAAACTTTTTATAAAAAACTTCCCACTCACTAAACATAATTTTTTTGGTACAAAAAGTATCACACATATTATCAAAGTATTTAGTAAGTTCAACCTTCTCTTTATTCATTTTATGCCTCTAATTAATATTCACAATTACCAGGAGTTCTAGGATAAGGAATAACATCTCTAATATTATCAACACCAGTTAAATATATAAGAAGCCTCTCAAATCCCATACCAAACCCACTGTGGTAGCAGCCACCAAATCTTCTAAGATTCAAATACCATTCCATACCTTCGTCACTCATACCAAGTTCTTTCATTCTATCAATAAGTACATCAAGTCTCTCTTCTCTTTGACTACCACCAATAAGTTCTCCAGCACCAGGTACTTCAAGGTCAACTGCTGCAACAGTTTCATTATCATCATTAACTCTCATATAAAATGCTTTAATATCCTTAGGCCAATTTTTAACAAAAACAGGACCATCAAAATATTCAGTAATATATTTTTCATGTTCTTTAGCAATATCTTCACCATATTCTGGCTCGAACTCCCATTTAACATTTGCTTCTTTCAAAATCTTAATAACATCTTTGTGGTCTATTCTAACAAAATTACTATTAATAAGTTTATTAAGTTTATCAAGTAAACCTTTTTCTACAAACTTATCAAAAAACTCCATTTCATTAGGACAATTATCTAAAACATATTTAACAACATATTTAAGCATACCTTCCATAATATCCATATCCATATCAAGGTCGCAGAAGGCTATTTCTGGCTCAATCATCCAAAACTCTGAAGCATGAGTTTTAGTATTAGAGTTCTCTGCTCTAAAAGTAGGACCAAAAGTATAAATTTTCTTATAAGCCATAGCAAAAGTTTCACCCTCTAATTGTCCAGAAACAGTAAGAGAAGCCATCTTATTAAAGAAGTCCTTAGAATAATCAACATTACCAGTTTCTGCTACTTTATTTAAATCCAAAGTAGTAACTTGAAACATCTCTCCAGCACCTTCACAATCAGAAGAAGTAATTAAAGGAGCATGAAAATAAACATAACCATTATCTTGAAAATATTTATGAATGGCATAAGCAGCCACACTTCTAACTCTAAATACTGCATTAAACAAATTAGTTCTTGGTCTTAAATAAGCAATCTCTCTTAAAAACTCTCTTGTTGGTCTTCCTTTTGCTTGTAATGGATAATCATCAGGGCAATCGCCTTCTAAAACAAATGACGAAAGTACAAGTTCAAACTCTTGTCCTTCTTTAGGAGACTTAATAAGTTTTCCGTTAGCAGTAATAGCACTACCAAGTTTCAATTTATTAATCTCATCAAAAGATTCAAGATTATCATCATAAACAATCTGTAATCCTTTAAAATAAGTACCATCAGATAAATCAATAAAACCAAAATGTGCTTGCTTTCTATGACTTTTAATCCAACCACTTATAGTAATTTCCTTATCAATGTAATCACCTTCATATAAATCTCTAACATCTAACATAATCATTCCTTCTTTCATTTTGTAAACTTTTTACTAATAATACTAGCAGACCTCCTAACATCTTTAAGTATCTTATTATATAAACTAGGATAATGTTTAAGTTCTGTAATAAAACAAATATCATCATGAGATACAGAACCAATATAATTATCATCATCATCAGTCCATACAGGAATCTCTCTTCCTAACAAATAATCAGTAGTAGTCTCTAGTACATCAGCAATCTTAATCAAGTTCTCTAGGCTAGGTAATCTAGTACCATTTTCATAGCCACACACAGAAACTTTAGTAACCCCAACAGCAGTACCTAAATCTTCTTGTGATAAGCCCCTTTTCATTCTCAGTTCTTTAACTCTCTTACCTACCATTATTAAATACCTTCCTTATAATTAGTTATCTCCTTGTTAATAATATTTTATAACATTTTAAAATAAAAGTCTAGATAGTTTAAAGAAAAAAGAGCCAAATATTCATATTTGACTCAAAAAACTCTATGCTTCATCTGAAGAATCATCATCATTGCTAGTTTTTTTATGATTAGGACTAGAAGTAAGAAAAGTAACCTTTTCTGCTACAATTTCTGTTTTCTTTCTCTTAATCCCATCAGGAGACTCAATAATTCTCGTTTGTATTCTACCTTTAACACCAATCATATCACCAGTGTTACAATATTCAGTAGTAGACTCAGCAACTGAAGACCACAAAGTACAATCTAAAAAATCAGTATCATATTCACCATTAATATTTTTATAATTTCTAGGAACAGCCAAAGTCAAAGTAGCATACTTTTTACCACTTTCAGTAACCCTAGTCTCAGGTGCTCTAGCAATTCTACCAACTAAAACAATTTGATTAACCATTAGTATCCCTCCTTTCAAAAGCACTATATCAAAAAGAGGTAACCAAAATCAAATAAGTAAAAATACGTTTTCCTATTCGACACACCAAAGAAAAAGAACTTTCAAAGCCTCAAAAGTTCATTTTCTAAAAAAACATACCCTTAAAAATATTTTTTAGTAAAAATATCTACTTTACACAAATTTTACACTTTTTCATTAATTTCTTTCGCAATAGCGGTAGCAATTGACCTAGCGAGAGCATTTTTTTCTTCATTCAATATCTTAACATCACTACTATTAGAAATATAACCAAGTTCTAACAAATAAGATTCATTTCCAATATTACTATCATAATAAGGATTAACACCAACCTTATCAGGATTACTATCATCGACATAAGCTCCAGTCATAAATCCACCAGTTTCTCTAATCATATATAAGTAATTGGAGTTAGTAGTTACATTATAAGCCTTATATCCCTTCTTTTCATATCCACTTAAAGAATCCTTAATTTCACTTTCCGTAAAATTATGTGTATAAATACCATCTTCTATTTTATAAGTTCTATTCGAAGACACACCTAAACTAGTATTACTAGTAATATTACTTACAATATCTTTTGCCAAATCATAATTGATATTATCTGGAGTATAAACTTCAATACCCTTAACCTTCGTAGACCTATTCTTATTAATATGAATAGAAAAAGTATACTTACTCTTAACCTCATTAGGAATAACAGCCCTACCACCTTTATTATATTCATCCATTATATGATTACTATCAATATCTCCCTCATCATGAGTTAATTTAACAGTAATACCATTATCTTCTAAAGTAGTCTTTATAAGTTTACTAATTTCCATCGTAAAATCAGTCTCCTTATAATTACCATAAGCACCACCACCATCCATACCACCATGGCCTGGGTCAATAGTTACATCATAATTCTTATTTTTACTATTATTCTTTTTAACAATAAAACTCATCGTATTATACTCATTATCCGAATTAATAGTAATAACATTATTGTATTTAGATAAAGTATAATAAATAGTCTCCTTATACTTAGTATCATTCTTAATACCATAATATTTAATAATAGGCTTTTCACTATCCTCACTATTAGGATAAGTAGCCTTAAGTACTAAATAATAAGTACCAATATCCAAATTATCCAAATATAATCCCTCATTAATAAGATTAGAAATATAATAACTAATTTTACCACCATCAGTATCCGAAGTAATTTCTATATCCTTATCTTCGCCATTAAATAAAGTAAGACACAAACTATCATAATTCTTATCTTCAATATCAATATTACCTTCTATATTAAAATGATTACCATAAACATAATACTTATCTATATTACTAACCTCTTCCTCCAAAACAAGTTTAGGAGTTTTATCCTTAAAATAATTAACATATACAAAATAACCGCCACACCCTAAAATAACAATTACAAATAAAAATCCAATTATCTTTTTCATCTATTTATCTCCTATATTAATTGCAAGCAATCTATTAAGTTCTACAGCATACTCAGTTGGAAGTTCTTCTCTAAATGCTGATATAAATCCCATAATAATAAGTTCCTTAGCCTTATCCTCATCAAGTCCTCTACTCATCAAATAAAATAACTTATCTTCACTAATCTTAGATACCGTAGCCTCATGTTCCATAAAAGAACTATTATTATCAACGATATTAGTAGGAATAGTATCACTCTTAGACTTATCATCAAGAATTAAAGTATCACATTTAACTGAAGCCTTTGACCCAATCGCATTCTTCGTAATTTTAACAATACCTCTATAAGTAGCATTACCACCACCTGAAGCAATTGATTTAGATACAATATTACTCTTCGTATACTTACCAAGATGAATCATCTTAGCACCAGAGTCTTGTATCTGACCACTACCAGCAGCAGCAACACTAATACAAGTACCTCTTGCATAATCACCTTTCAAAATACAAGCAGGATATTTCATATTAGTCTTAGAGCCAACATTACCATCAATCCATTCCATTAAACCATTCTCTTCAACAATGGCCCTTTTAGTAACTAAATTATACACATCCGTAGACCAATTCTGTACAGTACTATATCTACACTTACTATTCTTACCAACAAATATTTCAACAACTGCTGCATGAAGAGAATCTTCTGTATAAGTAGGAGCAGTACATCCCTCCATATAATGAACACTACTATTATCATCAACAATAATAAGTGTTCTCTCAAACTGTCCCATATTCTTACTATTAATTCTAAAATAACTCTGAAGAGGTCTATCAAGTTCCGTATTAGGAGGAATATAAATAAAAGTACCTCCACTCCATACAGCACCATTTAAAGCCGTAAACTTATTCTCATTATACTTAACTAGAGTATTAAAGTACTTCTTAAATAATTCAGGATATTCTCTTAAAGCACTATCAGTATCCATAAAGATAACATTCTTTTTCTTTAACTCTTCATTCATATTATGATAAATAACTTCACTATCATACTGAGCACCCATACCATCTAAGTATTTTTTCTCCGCAGAGATAACACCCAAATCATCAAAAATATTCCTAACATCACAAGAAATATTATTCCAATTATCTGTTAAATTATTCTCTCTTTCCTTATAATAAGTAATATTATCATAATCAATATCAAGTTTAGGGCCAAAATTAGGATTACTACTCTTCAAAAAAGCATCAAGCGACTTAAGTCTAAAATCAAGCATCCATTCAGGTTCACCTTTAATACTAGATATTTTTTCTACTACTTCCTTAGTTAATTTCATTCATATCACCTTGCACCCTTATTATATAAAATAAAATCAAATAAGTAAAGAAAAAAAACATCTATTTACAATAAATAGACAGTTTTAATTACTTATATTAGACTTACTACTAAAACCATTCATATAATAATCAGGGATTTTACCTTGTACAATTTTCATAGCAATTGGTATACTAGCAGAAATATTAACTTCTTCACTAATAATAGGTAAAATAACTCTTGTATCAACCTTAACATCAATCATAAGTTTAATTAAAGCATTATTAATACCATATTCTGTAACATCAGTAGAAAACCCAGTAACAACATCACCAACTAAAGATAACTTAACAGGAATCTTAGGACCAAGATTATATAAAAGATTAGACCCAGTAGCCATTCCAAAGGGAATATAAGTAATAATCCCCTTATCAAGTAACTCCATATCATAAGCATCTAAACTATTAAGAGGAAGTTCTAACATATCAATCTTTCCCTCTTCAATAGCCCTAAGATTAAGTTCAATCAAACTAGTAATAGTACTAAGTATCTTAGAAGTATTTTTACTATTAAAATCAATTAAAATAATCTCTCCCTTATCATTATAAACAACATCAAAAATATCTTCAGTCCAACAGTCACTCATTTGCTTAGTAATAGCCTTATTAATAACCAAAATAGTAAGTTTCTTAGTCTCAGCCTCAGCATAAGCCATAAGTACATCTCTAGACTTATGAGAATAATAATTAATAAACAAAATAATAAATAACACAAGAAATATAAATATAATAATAATAGTATTAATAACTTTACTTTTTTTTCTCTTCTTATTCTTTAGTAACATTCTCATATTTAATTATATGAAATAACCTTATTTAAAAGAAATAAAACCTCCAGAAATACTTAAAGTATCATATCCAAAAGCATTAAGTCTTTTACTAATTTCCATACTTTGTTTACCCTCTTCACAATAAAGATAATATCTCTTATTTTTATTCAAATAATGAGAATAATTATTAAGTAAATTATAATAAGGTATATTAATAGCATTCTTAACATGAGAAATACTATATGAATAATTATCTCTAATATCAATAATAATAGGATTAATAATTTTCTTTAGTTCATAAATAGAAATTGTATTCATACTAACACCTCACTATAATATATACTAAATATAAATAAGTGAAAAGTAAAATAGTACAACTTTTCCATACCTTTCACTAAAAGCCAAAGTCTTTTAGTGTTACTTCTAGCCTATAGTCTAGAAGTAAAAAATTATAAAATATGTATTGGTGTGAAATACTTTCTAACTAATATATTCTCCAAAGAAAAAAACTTAAGAATAAATCCTAAGTAATTATAAACTAAGTAATTTTTTAGCAGTTCTAACCATCTGAGCAGAGTATCCCATTTCGTTATCATACCAAGAAATAACTTTAACCATTTGTTTACCATCATGTTCTACAACTTTAGTAAGAGATAAATCAGCAAGTGCTCCACATGTCGTACCAATAACATCAGAAGAAACAATCGGATCGCTAGTAGTCATTAAAGTTTCACTAGCATTATTTATAAATGCACTATTAATTTCCTCTACAGTAACCTTTTCAGTAAGTTCTAGAGATAAATCAACTAGACTACCATCAGACACAGGTACTCTAATAGCCCCACCGCTAAGTTTACCATCAAGGCTTGGAATAACTCTTCCAATAGCAGTAGCCGCACCAGTAGAAGTAGGAACAACATTCATTGCACATGCTCTACCCCTTCTCTCCTTAATACCCTTCTTATGAGAAACATCTAAAGTAACTTGGTCATTAGTATATGCGTGAATAGTGGTCATAAAACCTCTTTCAATACCAAAATTATCATCAAGTACTTTAACAATAGGTGCTAAACAGTTAGTAGTACAAGAAGCCGCAGATACAATTTTATCTTCACTAGATAATATATCATCATTAACATTATAAACAACAGTTTTCATATCTCCCTTACCAGGAGCACTAATAAGAACTTTCTTAGCCCCTGCTAAAATATGTTTCATAGCGTCTTCCTCTTTAGTAAACTTGCCAGTACACTCAAATACCAAATCAATACCAAGTTCTTTCCAAGGAAGATTACTAGGGTCCATTTCACGATATACTAAAGTTTTCTTACCATCTACAATAATACCATCCTCATCAAAAGTAATATTTTTATCATAAGTTCTATGATTAGTATCATACTTAAGTAAGTAAGCAAGTTCTTCACTACTAGATAAATCATTAATTGCAACCACATCAAAGAACTTATCTTCTTCCATTAGTCTATATACTAATCTACCAATTCTTCCAAAACCATTTATTGCTATTTTCATTTTCATCATCTCCTAAGTATATTATATATTATTTTAATGAAAATATAAAATATTTTCTTCACTACTTTACACTTTTTTGATACTTTATTAGGAGAAAAAGACTGGCCGCAACCCTACGGGTCACGACCAGTCATAAAATTATATCCTTTTCCTGTTTCAGAAAGCACTCTCACATTCACTACATACAATATACAACAAAATAATATTAATATCAATAGATTATTCGATAGTTTATTTATTTTTTTTATATACTATTTCAATTCATCAAGCATAATTTGTTTTATTTTATCTATATCTGGAAAAAATAGATTTATACCTTGTTTTTTTAATGCTAATAATGAATTAAAGTTTTCTAATATTTCATCCTTTAAATTATCAGCCACTCTAACAGGAGCACCATTAATTGTATGAGGATGATCAATATATTTTTCTAATGTTGGAAATGCATTTTGCAATAATATAACTGATTTTTTATTTGCAATTTCACTTATCATTATAGACTTACAACTTCCATATTTTTTTATCTTTTGATCTATTATCGGCTGATATTTATTTATTTTACTACTCAAAGGAATAAACCATAATATATCTCTGTCCTTAATAGTAAAATATGTTGGTCTTGTTTTTCCATTTTCATGATTTATCATTAATCCTTTATCATTTATTTTATCAAAAAAATCATCTTTAATATGATAAATATATCCTGTTTGCACTTTCATTTAACATCAACTCCTCATGTATACCATTTTATCATAAAAGAAAAGAAAATTCTATTATATTAATAGAATTTTCGAACATTTTCGACCGAGATCATTTATAACTCGCACCACTCGGAAGCGACTAACATTTCGCAATTGGAATCATTTATAACCCGCACCATCCATAAGCGGCTAACATTTTCACATTAAAGCATTTCTTAATTGCAATAATAATATACTATATTTTTTTAAAAAAGTCAATGCTTTATCATAATTTCATTTATATTAATATTATATGTGATTAATTAAATTATATAGCATTTAATTTTATCCTTTATTAAAACTTTTTATCATCAGTTAAATTATACCAAAACTCAATATTAATCTAAATATCATGCAAACACTTATTAATACCATTACCAATAATAGAAGAAAGTTTATCAATAACAAAATCAACTTCCTTAGGAGTAACAATAAAATTATAATTAACAGAAGTAAGGACTTCATCAATAAGACTTTTCTTATCATTATCTGATAGTTCACCTATCATACCAAGAATATCTCTTTTTTCTTCCAAACTAAGACTTTTATCCTTAATTTTATTAATGTAATTACTTCTACTAAAAATAAGCTTATTCTTACTTTGATTATCCTTAATATAAGAAATATGTTTGAATAAATAATTAATAGTATCATATACAATAACAGAAGCCTCAACTACCGTAGGAACACCAATAGCAACAACAGGAGTGCCAAGAGTATCATAACTAACTTCCTTTCTCATATTACCAACACCACTACCAGGATGAATACCAGTATCCGTAATTTGAATACTTTTATTAACCCTCTCCATGCTACCAGCAGCAAGAGCATCAATAACAATAACCATATCAGGTTTAACCTCATTAACAACAGCCTTAATATAATCACTAGTTTCAATACCAGTACTAGCCATAACACCAGGAGAAAAGCAAGAAACCTTTTTTATTCCCTTACTAACATCTTCTCCCAAAATAAATAAATGTCTTGTAACAATCAAATTATCAATAACCTTAGGTCCCAAACTATCCGGAGTACTCATATCATTACCAAGACCAATAACAAGAATATTATCATTATTCATTGTAAAATCCTTAAGTACTTTAATAAACACATCTTCAATCTTATCACAATTTTCTTTATCTGTTGCATCATCAAATAAAATAGTAGTATATCTTCCTTTCTTCTTATTAAGAAGTTTACTACTATCATCATCAACAGTAACACTAGTAACAGAAATATCACCAAAATATTCCGTTTTCGTATCAACAAAATCATCATTATTCGTAATACTTTCAAGTATCAAATCAGTCCTAATATTATACTTATTTAAATCAATCTCATGTCCCATATTCCTCACCATTAATATTTTTTACAAAAAACACCAAAAATATTTGCTTTTTCTATAATTTTTTGGTAAAATTATAATTAGTTTTGGAAGGAGATGAATTTTTATGGCAAATGTTAAAAATGCAAAGAAAAAAATAATTCAAATAAGAAAGACAACTTTAGCACATCAACAATTAAAGTCTACTGTTAAAAATGCTATCAAAGAAACAGATAAAGCCGTACTAGCAGGTAACAAAGACCTAGCGGACAAATCATTAAAGAAAGCAATAAAAGCATTAGATAACGCTAAAGTAAAAGGCTTAGTACATAAAAATAAAGTTGATAGAGAAAAATCAAGATTAACAAAAAAAGTAAATACAATGGAAGTAAAATAATTACTTCTTTTTTATTTTGCATTTACTTAAAACATTATCATAATCCCTACTCTGATATATCATATCATTAATCAAATAAGAATTAAGAAAATCACACATCAAAGTATTATCAAAGTTACCATCATAAAACTCCTTAGAATCAAACATAATACCAGATAATACAACATTACAAGAAATAATTTTATTATTATCAAAATCAGTAAACCATCTAACAGGCTCAACCCTAATCCAAGCATAACTACCACTAGTATAAATAAGACCATTAGATAACCTAGCAAAAATATCATTAAAAGGATTAACCTTACATCTAACATATCTATTACCATTATATAAATACTCAGGAAGTTTAACATAACTATCATTCATAAAGCAAGTATAACTTCTGTCAGTAACAGTAAGACTCTTACATCTATATAAACTATCTAAAATAGTAGACAAAAAAGGGTTACAAATAGAATTAGGATATTCTCCAAAAAACAAAAAATCATTTTCCTTACCACTAATAACTCTATCAACAAGAAAATTAGGAATATTATCAAACAAAATAACTGGTCTAATTCCAATAGAAGAATCATTATGAGAAGTCCAAATACTTCCTCCATCACAATTAATACAATAATTATATCCACTATAACTATTTTGAAGAAAGTAAGAAGTAGTTCTATTCTTCAAATTCCTCTTACCACTCGCATAAACAAAGTTATTATAAAAAGCCCCATTAACAATAGCAAAGTCACTAGGAGAACATAAAATAGTATTCTTAAATAAATCATTACAAGAATTACTATATATTAAATTATCTACATAAAAAATATCCCTTTTATCCAAAATAGACATCTTCATATTATTCATTAAAAATCACCACGCCTACATATTATACCATCAAACCAAATAAAAAGAAAGAGAATAATCCCTTTCTACATCATATTTTCTAGGTTACTTACGGCTTTAGTTTTAGCAGAATTCATTTTTCTTACCATCTTTTTCATATTACCATTCTTTATATTCGTGTATAGAGCGGCACTCCCGACTCCAATACCAATTCCCATTAAAGCCATACCTGTCTTAGATTTCATATAATCACTCCCTTTAAAATATGATTGGTATATCAAATACCAGTAATATTATTAACATCAATTAAAAAATTATACTAATTATTATAAAAGTTAATAATAAAATCTTTTAAAGTAGTTTTTCTATTATCAACATAATCATTATTAATACCATAGATAAAAGAATTAGCCTCTCCTACAACAACAAGACTTTTCTTAGCCCTTGTTACTCCAGTATAAACAAGTTTATTATAAAGCATTCTCTTAAAAGAATTAACAATAGGCATAATAACCATATCAAACTCACTACCTTGTGCCTTATGAATACTAATAGCATAACCATGTCTAAAATTAATAAACTTATCAGGAGTATAACTAACAACATTACCATCATAGTTAATATTAATTTGATTAATAATCTTTTTATCACTAGAAACAATAATATCATCAATATAACCAATATCTCCATTAAAAACATTATTATCAGGGTCATTAACAAGTTGTAATACCTTATCACATTCCCTAAAAGTAACATCTCTAACCCTTACCTCTTTTTTATTATCACTCCTAGGATTAAAAATATTCTGAAGCATAACATTAAGATTATCTATACCATTAACAGATTTGTACATAGGAGCAAGAACTTGAACTTCCTTATCGGTATAACCCTTTTTAATAGCTTTTTTAACAATTTCCTTAATATAATTACAAGTATTATCATTATCACTACTTACAAATAGATAATCATCTTTTTTAATAAATAAATCCTCACTAATATTCTTATTCTTAATATCATAAGCCAAATTAAGAATATAAGAGCCTTCTGTCTGTCTATATATCTGATTAAGCCTAATAACAGGTAAACAATCACTATCAATAATATCTTTAAGAATCTGACCTTCACTAACACTAGGAAGTTGAAAGTAGTCTCCTACCAAAATAAGTTTAGCATCTCTTCTAATTCCCTTAAGTAAAGCATCCATAAGTAAAGTATCAATCATACTAACCTCATCAACAATAACATACTTATGACCATTAGGAGAATACTCATCAGTAGCAAAAGTATTAGTATCCTTATCCCAACCTAAATACTTATGAATAGTACTAGCACTAATACCAGTAGTTTCCATAAGTTTTTTACTAGCCCTACCAGTCGGAGCAAGAAGAGCTATATCATCTTTCTTAATTCTCTTTTCATTCATAATAATATTAACAATAGCCTTGACAATAGTAGTCTTACCACTACCAGGTCCACCTGTAATAATAGTAATGTTATTATTTACACCAGAATAAATAGCCTTTTTCTGTAAATCATCATAAACAATACCATTATCCTTTTCACTATTATTAATATATTTATCAATACTAACATCACTAGTAACAGACATATCATTAAGAAAACAAAGTCTCTCACAAATATATAGTTCAGCATCATAAAAATCTTTTAAATAATATCTTTTATCTTTAATAACAATTTTTTTATCTTTAGAAAGTTTAAGCATTAAATAATCAAGTTTTTCTGAAGAAATACTAACATAACTAGAAAGAGAATTAGATATCTCTTCTAAAAACAAATAAGTATCACCATTATTAAAACATAATCCCTTCATAATATAAATAATTAAAGCCTTAATTCTCCTATCGTCATCTTCACGAGTCCCCATACCAAGAGCAATTTCATCAATCTTAACAAAAGACATATCATCAGTATCAATAAGACTATATATATCATTATTAACATTATCCAATATTTTATTATTATACTTATTAAGTAAAGAAAGAGAATCCTTCATATCAAATCCCATCTTAGTAAGTTCAAGAACAACACTAGAAGTATTCTGATAATCAAGTAAAGTATTATATATCTTATTAATCTTACTTTCTCCAAGCCTAGGTATCATCTGAAGACAGTCTTTATTTTCAATTATTTTATTAATAGTATCACTACCAAACTTGTCAACAATTCTTCTAGCAGTAACTTCTCCCATTGGAAATAAATCACTAGATAAAAAAACAACAAGTTCTTCCTCTTTAGTAGGAATATTAACTTCAAAAGAATTAACATTAAACTGAGTACCATACTTATTATGAGTAACAACATCTCCATGTAAAATATATTCTTTCTTATCACTAAGTTTAGGAAGAACACCAGTAATATGAATCATATCTTTATCATAATCAATATTACTATCTTTAATCTTAAAGAGTCCTACCATATAACTATTAATTTCATTACGATATATCTCTTTATATAAAAAACCTTTAATAAAATTATCTTTCATATAATACCTCATTTCTAACTAATTATAACAATTTAAAAAGATAAAGTAAATACTATTTTTTATTTTCATTATATGCCCATAGTCATATAATGTTATTTATAGCCCAAAGGTCTATAAATAATCAATTATAATAGTATCTATTCACAGTGAAAACTTTCTTATCAATATTAAAAAAACTAAAAAGAAGATAATCTAGTATCTTCCATTACAAGTAATAACAATCACCTAATATTAAACAATTTATAATACCCACAAAGTTTGTAAGAGAGACAAAATATTTTTGGCTCTCTTACACCTCTCAAAACCATAGATTTGAGAGGAAACAAATACTAATCATTAGAATAATTATCAAAGTATCCCTGTACTAATACAACAGGAGTTCCCTTATCACCAGAACCACTAGTCAAATCACATAAAGACCCAACCAAATCAACAATCCTTCTAGGAGTAGTCCCAAGACTCTTATTCTTCCCAATAAGATTAGATTCCTTCTTTCTAATCTCATCCTTCATAGCAGTATTAAGTTCCTCACCTCTCAAATCAGATAAAACATTGTCAGAAATATATTTAAGTTTAATCTCATTTGGAGTCCCTTCTAACCCACTAGTATAAAAAGGAGAAACAACAGGGTCAGCAAGTTCCCATATCTTTCCAACAGGGTCTTTAAATGCCCCATCACCATATATCATAACTTCAATATCCTTACCAGTTTTATTCTTAATATCTCTCTTAATATTAAGAATTAACTCTTCTCCCTTTTCAGGAAATAACTTAAGCATCTCATCAGTACTTTTATTAGACCCAAGAAGTCCATATCTACTATTATAACCACTATTATTAATACTTTCATTCATAATATCATCAAGTCCAAGTATAATATTAGCATCACTTAATAATTTCTTAGTATTATCCCTAGTATGAATATCACAAGCAAGCACACTATCAGTATATTTTAATATATCCCTAGGATTGTTAGAAAATATAAACTCAATATCACAATCTTCATTCTTACATATATCAGAGTATACATCAACATAATTAACTCCAGTAAACTCATGAACAATATTACCAAATAATTTCCTATAAGTTATCTCATCAAAAGAATCACTATAAGGATTAATATCATTCTTATAAAGTAATTCATCATCAAATAAATGATTACCAACCTCATCAGAAGGATAAGAAAGAAGCATATATATTTTTTTACAACCTCTAGCAATACCCTTCAAAATCATAGAAAATCTATTCCTACTAAGAATAGGAAAAACAAGTCCTACTTCCCCATTAGGAAACTTTCTCTTAATATCAAAAGCAATATCATCAACACTAGCATAATTACCAGTAGCAATACCAACAACAGCCTCGGTAATAGCAATAATATCTCTATCTCTAATCTCAAAATTATCTTCTTTGCCAGCATTCAAAACAGAATTAACAACAATATTCTCTAAATTATCTCCACTCTTAATAACTCCTGTTCTAATACCACGAACAACAGTACCTACACATCTCATATAATCACTCTCCTACTTACATTATATATTAAAATAAATTAAAATAAAAGTATTTAATAATAATTTTACACAAAAAAAGAACTACCTATTTTTGATAGTTCATAATTAAATTACTAGTTTTATACAAATAATCTATTGTCTTATTTATTTTAATACACATATCATATTCACTACCAGATTTATCCATTACAGGAGGAATAGCCATATAAGTAAATAAAAGTAATCTTTCATCTTCTTTTAAAGGATAATTACTTTCATAATAATGAAATAAATCATCAAAATCAAACTCTAAATAATGATTTTTATAAAAAGATAATAAATCATATATAGGATTATCAATTCTACTTTTATTCCAACTAATTAAATAAGGCTTATCTCTTTTAATATAGTGATCTAAATTAATATTATTATGAATATATGAGACTCTCTCATTCTTATTATTTTCAATTTTTTTATACCATTTATCAATATTATCTCTAACATAATAAATACTACTAAATATAATATTAATATTTCTAGCAATCAAATAAGAAGATGGAGACATATAAACCTCTTTCTCAATCAAAGAAATAAGTTCATTATAATAATCATTTAAATAATTAATATTATTAATAATATTTTCATATATCTCTTTATTCTTATCAATATCAACTTCTCTATAAAAAGTAGTTTTACTATGGAGTAAACTAAGTAAATGCATCATATCCATAGCCTTCTGTTCCCTAGGCTCATAAATGTCTTCAATATAAGGATATACTTCATATCCATCAGAAGACTCAAGTAAAGAAGGAAAATAATCAAAAGCTCTAGACTTTAAATAATCATAAGTTCTATCAATACTATCATTTACTTTATTTTTAATAACAATTTTATTGTCAATAATTCTTGCCCCAGATTTAATAGTAAATACTTCTCCAGGTAATTTATATTTACTTATTTTACCTCTTAAATCATTGTTCATAAGTCTTAGGAATAATTACCTTATCCCCAGGTTTAATATTAGTTATATCATTATAACTTTCAAGTTCATCTTTACTAATACCATACTTAACAAGAATCTTATCTATCGTATCTTCTTCTTTAACAATATAAACATAGTATGTAGTATAAGTTTCAGTATCATCTAAATTAGAAAATAAGTCACTAGCAGTAATATTATCATCTTCTCTTATCTCATCACTAACTACATCTTTAACATCATCTTTTTTAATATCTATAGTATCCATTTCTTCATCTTCCCTCTCTTCTCTTACTTCCTGAGTAACTTCTTCTCTTACTGGCTCTTCTACTACCTGTTCTTCCATTACTGGCTCTTCTTCTAAATACTCTGCTTCAATAAATAAATCAATATTAACCTTCAAAGTATCATTATTAATAATATCATAATAAAAATCTTCTATATCTGCTTTAACCGAAGACATATCATATCTAGGATCTAAAGTAATATCAAAAGGTAAATCAAAAGAAAAATCATCTCTATTAATAGAGCCTTCATTCATTTTATAATCTCCAGTAATATGAAATACTCCCGTAATTATTCCTGCTTCTGAAGTATCTATTTCTCTCTCTAAAGAAATAGAAGTAATTTCACTAACTTTAGTTTTAAATAATAAATCCTTCTTAAATGGTACAATTTGTTTCATAATCACTCTTCCTTTCAATAAATAGTATGAAAGAAAAACTAAAATATGAAAGAATTATATAAAAACAGAAGATACATTATCTCCTGCTTTCAGTATTATAAAGCATTATTTTTTTATACCTCGCGTCCGCTTAACCACAGATTATCTTCTGACGCTACTCTTTATTTTGCTTTTTTTATTTATTTTCTATCCTACTGTGAATGGATCACTCATTGTTCCACTTCCTCCTGTTATAGCATTAGAGTTAAGAGAAAGGACAGGACGTGCGGAGTAAGAAGTATTACGGACATAACCCCAGCTAAGGTAACCAACAATATACCAATAACCTACACCAGAACCACCGCCCGCGAAGGCCCATGGAGTTAGCGTCCAATACCAGTAAGAAGAAGTATGTAAATAAAATTCTGTATTAGTAATATAACTACTAGTACTATAGTCACGTGTATATCCACCTGCATACACTATCTCATCTAATGTTATTAATGCTACTGGATATGTTAATTTTCCATTTCCTAGTGTATCATCTGTTGTAAATTTATCGTTATCATTTGGACATACTAAACTTGGTGTATGGTCTACAAAGTTTCTTTTAAATCCTCCATATGCTGTTACATTAGTTCCATATCCTAATCCTGTATTAGTCCATGAAGAGTTTACTTTAGTTAACATAGTATTAGTTGCGTCATCATTTGCTGTGCTTCTATCATTACAATATATTGCGTCTGCTACATATGTTGAATATCCCTTATCTTCTATATTTGTTTTATACCAAGTATCTATTACTCCTTTTATTGTACTATTATTTGT